>JAZUHK010000017.1:0-5728 GCA_045641645.1 Kiritimatiellia bacterium | reverse complement strand
AACATCGTCGGCGTGGACGCGCTTGCCGGAATCGCCGCGACGATCCCCGTGTTCATCGGCGCCCAGTTCCTGGCGAAGATGGTGTACTGCGGCGCCGGCTACCTGTTCGCGAAGCGGCAGGGCGAGTTCGCTCCGGAGAAGGCCCGCGAGGTGGTGGGAACGGCCATGGAGACGGCGGTCGTCGTCGGGGCGCTGACGTTCCTCGCGATGTTCTTCGGGCGCGATCTCTACCTGGACGTCATGGGAATCACTGGCGAGGTCCGCGTGCAGGCCATCGCCTACTGGCGGTGGATCATGTTCAGCATTGCGCTCAATCCGTTCACGATGGCGATGTGGCGGCTCGTCTACGCTGACGGCGAGACGGTGACGACGGCGATCGGCGACCTGTCCGCGCCGTTCCTCGTCGTCTGCCTCTCCATTATCTTCACGAAGACGACCGGATCGGCGGCGGGTTCGGCTCTCGGCACGCTGATCGGCGGCCTGATCGCGGATTCGATCATGATGCTGCACCTTCTGCGCAAGTCGAATGCCGTCCGGCCGAAATGGACGTTTTCACTGCGCGCAGTCCGCGAGCTGGCGTCCTATTCGATGACGGATGCCAGCGCCCGGCTCTGCCAGTGCGGCTTCATGGCCGTCCTGAACAGGCTCGTCGTGGCCTTTTCCTCGGTCGCCTACCTTTCGGTCGTCGGCATGATCTCCCTGATCCTGGAGCTGCGCGAGGTCCTTGACCGGATCGGCGACGCCTACATGCCGATCGCCGAGATGTACCTCGGGGAGGGCAACGTGCCGCGGCTCAGGGAGCTTTCGCATTACGCCGTGAGGCTGGCCGTCGTCATCGGGCTGGTGTTCATGGCGGTCGTGGCGGCCCTTGCCCCGCAGATTGTCGCGGGCTACGGCATCCCGCGCGGCGAGGTGTTTGACCATTGCGTTTACGCGCTTCGGATCTGTTCCGCCGTCCTGCCGTTCTCCTCGGTGCTGACCTTCTTCTCCTCGCACTACCTGGCGATGGACCGCATCCGCCTTTCGGTCGTGGAGACGGTTCTCGAGGAGTTCGTGCTGACCGCGAGCTGCTCCATGGCGTTCTGCTACCTCTGGGGTCTGCGGGTGCTCTGGTTCGGGATCCCCCTCGGCGGGCTGCTGACGCTTGTCCTGATCATCGCCTACAGCTGGAAGATCGACCGTGCCAACTATCCGATGCTGATTCCCCCGGCCCGCGGCGACGTCCTCAACCTGACGTTCGTCCCCGTCGCCGAGCGGATTGTCGAGATCCGGAACGCGGCGGAGCGCTTCCTGCTTGAACGGGGCGTCCTGCGGGAGACGGTCTCGAAGGTCATGCTGCTCGTGGAGGAGTGTGCGATGACGGTCGCGGATGACAACGGGAAGCGTCGCGGCATCCTGTCCGAGGCCTCGTTCGTCGTCACGGCAGGTGAGACGCGCGTCGTGCTGCGCGATACGGGGCGGCTGAGGGACATCACCGATAGGGACGCGCGGGTTTCGAGTCTCAGGAGCTTTGTCGTTTCCGAGTTGATGCGATCCTGCGATAACCGGCGTTATTTGACGACAATCGGCTGTAATCGAGCGGCTTTTTCCTTTCAAGGCGGATTGTCGGTTGAAAAGTCGGCGGAAGTATGATACAATGCTAAGAAACATTGTTTTAACTTGAAGTTAGAGGAGTCGTAAAGGGATGAAACGGTTTTTTGTCACGGTGCTGATTGCCCTTGGCGTGGCAGTCGGGTTGGAAGCTGCTTCGACCGATGCCGTCACTCAGGCGGATATCAAGGTCCTGCTAGACCGACTCTCCAAGCTGGAGGCCGAGAACCAGGCCCAGGCCGCGCGCATTGCCGAGCTGGAAAGCCAGGACAAGCAGATTAAGAAGTGGGTTGAATCCCAGAACCTGAAGGTCGCCGAGCAGGATAAGAAGTGGGAGCTGCAGAACGACCGTTTGAGCCAGATGGCGCGGGCGAGCTTCGAGACGGGCGAGGGCACGTCCACGAATGATACCGGCCGAATCTACACGACCTCGCAGGGCTTCAAGTACTACCTCGCCGACGTCAACGCGCGCATCTTCGAGCCGCTCTCCGAGTCGGGACTCAAGATCACGCCCTACGGCTATCTCGTGCTTGAAGGCGTGTACAACACGCACGGCGGCGTGTGCGACACGTACACGGACTGGCTGTACAACCCGCATTCCCGCGGCTACGGCGAGCACATGTCCAGCATGTCGATGCAGGACTCGATTCTCGGTCTCCAGTTCGAGACGCCCGAGGCGCATGCGGGGTGGAAGTTCATCGGCCGCGCCGAGTTCGACATGGCCGGCGACCACGGCAACGACTATGCGTTTCACTGGCGCCACCTCTACTTCGACGCCCAGCATGAGAGCGGCTGGTCGATCCTCTTCGGTCAGACCTGGCATCTCTGGAAGATGGTCTCGCCGACGGAAATCGACGGCGCGTGGATGGAGCAGACCGGTCATCCGTACCGGCGCAGTCCGCAGATTCGCGTGACGAAGCAGTGGGATTGGGAAGATAGCTCGCTCAACGTCCGCTTCGGCATCGTGAAGAACGGCCCCGGCATGGGTGGCGACCGCGACGAGGACGGAGTTCAGGACAACTCCGCTTCCGCCTGGCCGCTTTTCGAGGCGGCGATCGTTTACGATCATGACGCCTCTTGGCAGGGCGAGGGCAGCGCCAACCGGCGGTGGCTCATCGGTTTGGGCGGCATGTACGGCCAGACCCGCATTCGCGACCTGGCGGACTTCGACAGCGACAAGAAAGATTACGACACGATGATGGTCATGCTGGGCGGTGTCCTGCCGTTTTGGAACTTCACGCTCACGGGCCAGATCTTCGCGGGCGAGAACCTCGGCGGGATCCAGGCCGGCGTCGGGCAGACGGTTGCGTTCAATCCGCAGGGCTATGGCGAAGAGGTTCAGACCGTCGGCGGCTTTATCGACCTCGCCTACCAGTTCACGGACGACTTCTCGATGGGCATTGGCTACGGCTTCGACAATCCGATCATCAATGGCGAGTACATCGAGGGCAGCGACGGCCTGAGCGACAGCCGTTCGCTCAACGACCGCGCTTACGTCAATGCGTTCTACCAGGTCACGACAAACTTCAAGATCGGCATCGAGTACGCGCGACTCAGCACCCATTACGCTGGCAACGACACCTATCGTGGTGGCGTTGGAAGGTCCGACCGCTTCCAGTTCTCGGCTTATTACGATTTCTAAGTTGAAGGGGTTCGAAAATGCATGATACGCGCAAGCGCGCGTCCTGGTCCGGTCAGCTCGCCTTCGTGCTGGCCGCGGCTGCCTCGGCGATCGGTTTGGGGAACCTCTGGCGGTTCCCGTATCTGGCGGCGCAGTACGGCGGCGGCACGTTCATCGTCGTCTATCTCTGTCTCGTGGTGACGCTCGGCTTCACGCTGATGCTTTCCGAGATCGCCATCGGCCGCAAGACCCAGCAGTCGCAGCTGACGGCGTATTCGCGCCTGCACCGCGGGTGGGGCTTCATCGGTCTTCTCGGCACGGTCGTCCCGATGCTGATCGTCCCCTATTACTGCGTGATTGGCGGCTGGGTCCTCAAGTACTTCGTCACCTACTGCCAGATGGCGTTCTGCGGTGCGGCGCCGATGGGTGAGGCGGCGGCGGAGTCCGGCGCGTTCTTCTCGGCGTTCATTTCCGCGAACTTCGCGCCGTTCGGCTACGGATCCCTCTTTGTCCTCGCGTGCGCGGTCGTCATCGTGATGGGCGTCAAGAACGGCATCGAGCGCTCGAATCTCGTGCTGATGCCGGCGCTCTTCCTGTTGGCAATCGCGATTTCGGCTTACGTCATCTGCCTGCCGGGGACCGGCGACGGGCTCAAGTACTATCTTGTCCCGTCGATGGACGCGCTGAGCGTGGACGGCTCGTTCTCCTTCGCTCAGCTCGGGAAGACCATCCTCGGTGCGATGGGGCAGATGTTCTACTCGCTGTCGCTTGCGATGGGCATCATGATCACCTACGGCAGTTACATGCGCAAGGAGGACTCGATCGAGAAGTGCGTCCGCCGCATCGAGATCTTCGATACGCTCATCGCCGTCGTCGCCGGCCTCATGATCATCCCGGTCGTCTACATGTTCGCGGTGAAGACGGGAACGCCGGTGAAGGAGGCGATGAACGCGGGGCCTGGCCTCATGTTCATCACGCTCCCCAAGGTGTTCGCGACCTTAGGCACGGCCGGCGCGTGGGTGGGGCTTGCGTTCTTCGCGCTTGTCATCTTTGCGGCGCTCACGTCGGCGATTTCGCTTTACGAGGCGTGCGTCGCGTCGGTCTGCGATCTCCTGCACTTGGACCGCAAGCCGGCGACCTTCTTCACCGGGGCGCTGATCCTCTTCCTCGCGACGTTCTCGGCGCTCGGCTACGGGGCGTGGGCGGACGTGACGGTCTGCGGACAGCAGTTCCTCGACTTCTTCGACTTCATCACGAACTCCGTCCTGATGCCGATCGTCGCGGCGGCGACCTGCATCTTCATCGGCTGGGTGCTGAAGCCCGAGGCGATTGCGGACGAGGTGACGGCCGATGGACATCCTTTCAAGAGCAAGTCGCTCTACGTCTTCATGGTGAAGTACTTCGCGCCGCTCTTCGTTCTGGCAATCCTGGTTTCCGAGGTCTTTCGCTACTTCGGCTGGTATGGCTGGAAAATCTAACCTTCCACTCTCCACCTCCACCTAAAACCTACACCTATGTTCGACTTCTACGTTCTCGGTTCGTTCGTCGGCTATCTCGCGCTCATGCTCGGGATCGGCTTCTTCTTCTCCAACAAGCAGGACAGCCTCGGTGACTACTACCTCGGCGGCCGCAAGATGAACAAGTGGGTGGTCGCGCTCTCGGCGCAGGCCTCCGACATGTCGGGCTGGCTCCTCATGGGGCTCCCCGGCGCCATCTACGTCGGCGGCTTCTCCGAGGCGTGGATCGGCATCGGCCTTTTGATCGGCACTTACCTTAACTGGAAGATCGTCGCGCATCGGCTGCGGGTCTATTCGCACGCTTGCAGAGATTCGATTACGATCCCCGATTTCATCAACAACCGCTTCCGCGATCCGACCGGCATCTCGCGCATCGTTGCGGCGGTCATCATTCTCGTCTTCTTCACCTTCTATACGGCTTCCGGGTTTGTTTCCTGCGCGAAGCTCTTCACCTCGACCTTCGGCATCCCCGAGACGGTCTCGTTCCTCGGGCTTACGATGTCGGGCTATTCGCTCTGCCTCTGGATCGGCGGCATCGTGGTGGTGAGCTACACGCTCCTCGGCGGGTACATGGCGGTCTGCTGGACGGACTTCATCCAGGGCTCGCTCATGTTCGTCGCGATCGTGCTCGTCCCGGCGATCGTCGTCTGCAATGCGGGGGGATTCGCCTCGACGGTGGATGCCCTCAACGAGATCAACCCGTACCTGCAGTCGCTCTTCACGAACGCATCGACCGCGAAGGCGGCCGGCTTCATCGGGCTCGCCTCGTGCATGGCGTGGGGGCTCGGCTACTTCGGCATGCCCCACATTCTCGTCCGCTTCATGTCCATCAACAATCCGGCGGAGGTGAAGGGCTCCCGCCGCATCGCGATGAGCTGGGTGACGATTTCGCTCGGCGCGGCGACGGTGATCGGCCTCGTCTTCCATCTTTACCTGAAGCAGCGGGGCCTGACGCTTGCGGACGTCGGGGACGTCCCGGAGAAGATGTTTATGGTGATGA
>JAZUHK010000016.1:0-2363 GCA_045641645.1 Kiritimatiellia bacterium | reverse complement strand
GGGACGCGCCGTGCCGCTGCGGTAGCGCGCCTCGGACTCCTTCGCCATCTTGCGCGCCTCCTCGAAGTTCTTGAAGGTGATCGAGTTCACCTTGCCCGCGTTGAACGTGTCGAGCTCGTTCAGGAGGTCGCGGTGCGTCGTGTTGCACTCGCCGTTCAGCTTCTCGACGCGCGCGATCTGCGCCTCGAGGACGTCCGTCGGCGTGATGACGCCAGCCTTGAAGAGCTCGATCTGCGCCGTCGCCGGCATGTAGGCGAGCTCCTCCTCGGTGAACTTCTGCGTCGCACCCATCGTAGCCGACCCTGCGGGCGGCCTAACGGCCGTGGGATATGCGTTCGCGGACACCCCCATCGCGACCACCGCGATGCCAACGATTGTTTTCTTCATATTCATCTTTAAACCTTCAACTTGAAACCTGAAACTTGAGATCTGAAACCTGAAACTCACTTCCCGCCCTTCTTCAGGACCTCCGCGGCCAGTTTCTCCTTCTTGCGCATGACCGCCTCGTACCGCGCCAATCCACCCGTCTCGATAATGCGGCCGAACACGGGCGAAAGGCCCTTGATGAACCTGAACTTCGGGTTCTCCGCCAGAAGCCGCTGCTCGAGATCCGTGCGCTCCCCTTCGGGATTCGCCTCCACGTGCGGGCCCTCGCCCGCGAGAACCATGACCTTGCGCGTCTTGTCGTCGAACGCCGGCCACGCGACGCCTGGCAGGGACGGATCGCCCGTCTTCGCGAAGTTCACCCACATGCGCTGCATCTGCCGCGCAAAGCGGCGGTTCTCCTCCGTGTCCGGCGCGCTTTCAGACCCGAGATTGCCGAACAGATAGTCCAGCTCGGCTCCGTGGCAGGCGCCGAGCAGCTTCCCGTACGGTCCGTCCTCGGTCTTGTCGATGCGGTAGAAGAACTCCTTGCCGCCGTTCTTCGCGTGCGCCAGGGCCTGGGCGAGCTGTCCGGCCCGGAAGATGTGCGAAGCGCCGAACTCCGAGTACGCCCAGTCCTTGCCATGATCCCTTTCCAGGACCCGCACCAGCCGCTCCGCGTCTTCACGATACGCCTTCGACGCCCCCTCTGCGATCAGCTCGTAGAACGTGCGGTCGACGAGCCGGGCGAATTCAAGATCGTAGGAAAAGAGCTCGATGATGAAACGGAGCTCGTTGCGCATGACGCCCTGCATGACGTCGATCTCCTTCAGCGACGGATCGGCCCATGCCGCAAGCGGATCCTCGGGGAGGACGACGCCGTCCCGCGTCGGGAGGTTGTAGTGCTTCATGCCCTCCGACGCCCAGAAATCCTTCAGCGCGCGGAAGTCGGCCTTGACGAGATCCGCAACGCTCTTCGCGCCGAACGCCTTCATCAGCGCCTGCGTGAGATCGTATCGGGCGGACTGCACGAAGTTCGCGGCGCCGCTCATCGGAATGGCGCGGCGGAAGTACTTGCGCGCCTCGGCGGAGAGCACGAGCGCGGACACGCTGGCGCCGCCCGCGGACTCCCCGAAGATCGTGATGCGCTCCGGATCGCCGCCGAACGCCGCGACATTTCGCTGCAACCACTTGAGCGCGGCGATCTGGTCCAGGAGCGCGAGATTCTCGCTGCCCGCATAGTCCTTCCCGTCCGGAAGCTGCGAGAAGTTGATGTTGCCCATCAGCCCGAAGCGGTAGGCGACGGCAACCAGGATCACATCGGGGTTCTGCGCGACGAACCGCGTGCCGTCGTAGGTCGGATCGCAGTTGCCGCCCTGGGCCCAGCCGCCTCCGTGGATGAACACCATGACCGGCTTGCTCGGCTCGGGGTCGGATGCGTTCCTGTAGACGCAGAGCGTCAGGCACTCCTCGCCCTGCTCGTACAGCGACGCCTGCTCCACCGGATCGGAGATCTGCATGCAGGCCTTTCCGAAGTGCCGGGCCTCATAGACCTTGTTCGACGGAAGCGGCGGCAGGGCCTTCTTCCAGCGGAGCTTCCCGACCGGCTGTTGCGCAAACGGAATGCCCCGATACGCGATGACGTCGCCGGCCTTCTCGCCGACGAACGTGCCGTTCTCGCAGACCGCCGCGACCGCCTTGTCGTACGCCCCCGTGATCTCGCGGTTCGGCGCGTACTTGGGCAGCGACACCCCTCCGTCCACGTTCGCGGACACCCCCATCGCGACCGCCGCGATGCCAACGATTGCCTTTTTCATCTTATGCTCCTGAAACCTGAAACTTGAAACCTGAAACTCACTTCCCCGTCCCCCGAGTCTCCTCGGCGAGCTCCGCCATCTTGCGCATGACCGCCTCGAACTGCGCCGAACCGTCCCGGGCGATGATGCGCTCGTGCACGGGCGCCAGGCCCTTGACGAACTTGTACTTCGGGTTCTTCAGGA
>JAZUHK010000015.1:0-15913 GCA_045641645.1 Kiritimatiellia bacterium | reverse complement strand
CGACGATCTTGTTGTGGCGTTCGCCGTCGGTGATGATGCCCTGCTGGAACTGCTGCTGGACCTTCTCGGCCTCCTTGCGGGCGCGGGCGATCTCGGCGTCCTTGTCGGCCGGGCGGATCATGTCCTTCAGGCCCATCGACGCGCCCGAAACGGTCGCGAAGTTGTAGCCGAGGGACTTGATCTCGTCGATCGTCTTCACCGTGCGGTCATGCCCCGCCACCTTGTGGCAGTCGAGGATCAGCTTGCCGATCGTGGACTTGGAGCACTTGTCGTTCCAGAAGCCCATCTCCTCGGGCCACACGCTGTTGAAGATCACGCGGCCGGCGGTCGTTTCGATCGTCCGGCGGTCGGTGACGCCGTGCGGACGGCCGGTCGTGCCGAAGTCGGGGTTGCGGAAGCGGATGCGGCTGTGATAGGAGATGCAGCCCTCCGCGATGCCGAACTCCACCTCGCCGATGTCGTTGAAGAGCGGCAGGTGCTCGCCCGTCGCGGGGACCTTGCCCGCGAGTTTGCCGGCGAGCTTGTCCTGCTGCGAGGATACGGTGAGGAAGTAGAGCCCGAGGCACACGTCCTGCGTAGGCGTGACGATCGACTTGCCGGAAGCCGGCGAGAAGATCGAGGTGGAGGCGAGCATCATCAGCTTCGACTCCATCTGCGCCTCGATGGAAAGCGGCACATGGACGGCCATCTGGTCGCCGTCGAAGTCGGCGTTGAACGGCGTGCAGACCATCGGGTGGAGGCGGATGGCCTTGCCTTCGATCAGCACCGGCTCGAACGCCTGAATCGAGAGACGGTGCAGGGTCGGGGCGCGGTTCAGGAACACGGTCTTGTCCTTCGTCACCTCTTCGAGGATGTCCCAGACCTGCTCGTCGTGGCGTTCGATCATCTTGCGCGCGGTGCGCACGGTGTGGCAGATGCCGAGTTCCTTCAGACGGCGGATGATGAACGGCTCGAAGAGCCGAAGCGCCATCTCCTTCGGGAGACCGCACTGCGGGAACTTGAGATCTGGCCCCACGCAGATCACCGAACGGCCGGAGTAGTCCACACGCTTGCCGAGGAGGTTCTGACGGAAGCGGCCCGTCTTGCCCTTCAGGATCTCGGAGAGCGACTTGAGCGGACGGTTGCCGGGACCCGTCACGGCGCGGCCGTGGCGCCCGTTGTCGAAGACGGCGTCCACCGCCTCCTGGAGCATGCGCTTCTCGTTGCGGATGATGACGTCCGGCGTCTTGAGCGCGAGGAGGTTGCGCAGGCGGTTGTTGCGGTTGATGACGCGGCGGTAGAGATCGTTCAGATCCGAGGTCGCGAAGCGCCCGCCTTCGAGCGGGACGAGCGGACGGAGTTCCGGCGGAATCACCGGCAGGACGTCCAGCACCATCCACTCGGGCTTGGACTTCGAGGTGCGGAAGCCCTCGACCACCTTCATGCGCTTGGCGATCTTCTTGCGGTTCTGCTTGGAGCGGGTGTTCTCCATCTCCTCTTCGAGCTCCTCCATGAGCGCGTCGAGATCGACCTTCCGGAGGAGCTTGCGGACCGCTTCGGCGCCCATGTCGGCGCGGAAACCGTCCTGATACTTCTCCTGCGCATCGGCGTATTCCTGATCGGAGAGGATCTGCCCTTCCTTGAGCGGCGTATCGCCGGGCTCGACGACCATCCAGTCCTGATAGTAGAGGACGCGCTCCAGCTCGTTCGTGGTCTTGTCGAGCAGGAGCCCCATCCGCGACGGCGAGCACTTGAAGAACCAGATGTGGCTCACGGGTACCGCGAGCTCGATGTGGCCCATCCGCTGACGGCGGACGGAGGCGAGCGTCACCTCGACGCCGCAACGGTCGCAGACGATGCCCTTGTTCTTGATGCGCTTGTACTTGCCGCAAGCGCACTCCCAGTCCTTGGTGGGCCCGAAGATCTTCTCGCAGAAGAGACCGTCCTTCTCGGGGCGGTAGGTGCGGTAGTTGATCGTCTCGGGATTCTTCACCTCGCCGTGCGACCAGGCGCGGATCGTCTCGGGGGCGGCGAGCTGGACCTTGACGGCGTCGTAGTGCGCGGACGCGCTGAAGTTGCCGCCGAAAATGTCAGAAGTGTTGTAAGGATTCATGAGGTTTACTCCGTAAATTGTTGAGAAGGTTGCGAGTGTTGAGAAGGTTCGAAATGCTTCCCTGCCCTCCTTACAAGTTCAACGCCCCCGACAGGAGGTCGTCAGCCGCCGCGGCCGCCTGCACCGGCGCCGGCGCCGGCGTGGAGGCCTCGCCCTTGCGGCGGAAGTCCTGTTCGCCGCCGAGGAGCTGCGTGTCGAGGCAGAGGCCGCGAAGCTCGTGGATGAGGACCGAAAACGACTCCGGCATCCCCGAATCGAGGATGTTGGTGCCCTTGACGATCGACTCGTAGATCCGGGTGCGTCCCTGCACGTCGTCGGACTTGACGGTGAGGAGCTCCTGGAGGGCGTACGCGACGCCGTAGGCCTCCAAGGCCCACACCTCCATTTCGCCCATGCGCTGACCGCCGAGCTGCGCCTTGCCGCCCAAGGGCTGCTGCGTGACGAGCGAATAAGGCCCGACCGCACGCGCGTGGATCTTGTCGGTGACGAGGTGATGGAGCTTGAGCATGTAGATGACGCCCACGACGACCTTCTGCTCGAAGGGCTCGCCGGTGAAGCCGTCGTAGAGGACCGTCTTGCCCTCGGGGCAGATCCACGCCTGCTCGCCCTCATCCTTCTCCTGGACCTTGCGGGCCTCGGCGAGGAGCTGGTCGATCACCGTTTCCTGAACGCCGTCAAACACCGGCGTCGCCGCGTGGAAGTTGAGCGTCTTGCACGCGAGCCCCAGGTAGGTCTCGAAGAGCTGCCCGAGGTTCATGCGCGAAGGCACGCCCAGCGGGTTGAGGACGATGTCCACCGGCCGCCCGTCGGGGAGGAACGGCATGTCGCAGCTCGGCAGGACGCGCGAGACGACACCCTTGGTGCCGTGGCGGCCGGCCATCTTATCGCCCGGCTGCAGGTTCTTCTTGTCAACGAGGAAGACCCGGACGGACTTGACGACTTCGCCGTCGCCGCCCATGTCGCCGAAGAGCCCGCCGTCGCCGCCGGCGGCGGCATCCTCGATCGCGGCGAACTCCATCTCGAACGGATCGATGATGGCCGCCACCTTGTCCTTGTAGGGACCATCGGCCATTTCCCAATGGGCGTGGGCCTTTGCGAGGACCGCGAGCTGGCTCTTCTTGATCTTCTTGCCGGAGGGGACGATCACGTCGCCCGTCTCGGAATCGGTGATATCGACCGAAAGCTTCTCGTTCATGAGCTCGGCCGCGAGCTTGGCGGTCAAGTCCTTCTCCAGCTTGGCAAGCTGGTTCTTGCGCTTCTTCTCGGCGTCCTTCGCCGCACGCTTGGACTTCTTCTCGTCCATAAGCTCGGACTGCGGCGAGGTCTGCACCTGGACGCTCATGACGACACCCGTCGTCCCCGGCGGAACGGTGAGCGAGGTGTCGCGCACGTCGGCGGCCTTCTCGCCGAAGATCGCCCGCAGGAGGCGCTCCTCGGGGGAGAGCTCGGTCTCGCCCTTGGGGGTGACCTTGCCGACGAGGATGTCGCCCGGCTTCACCTCGGCGCCCACGCGCACGATGCCGTCGGGACCGAGGTTCTTGAGCGCATCCTCGGAGACGTTCGGGATGTCGCGGGTGATTTCCTCCGGCCCGAGCTTCGTCTCGCGAGCACTGCAGTCGAAGGTGACGATGTGGAGCGACGTGAGCGCGTCTTCGCGCACCAGCTTCTCGTTCACCAGGATCGCGTCCTCGAAGTTGTAGCCGCGCCAGCTCATGAAGGCGACGAGGAGGTTCTTGCCGAGGGCGAGCTCGCCCTGGTCGGTCGCGGGGCCGTCGGCGATGCAGTCGCCGACCTTCACCTTGTCGCCCTTCTTGACGATGGGCTTCTGGTTGAAGCAGGTCCCGGAATTGCAACGGCGGAACTTCTGAAGGTCGTAGCGCCAGACGCCGTTCTCCGGATCGTGCTCGAACTGCGCCTTGCCGGCCGGCAGCTTCCCGTCCTTGGTAACCATGACGAAATCGGCGGAGACATAGGCCACGGTGCCGGAGGCGAGGGCGGTGACGATGACCTGCGAGTCCTTCGCCGAAACGCCTTCGAGCCCCGTGCCCACGTAGGGACGCTCGGTCGTCATCAGCGGCACGCCCTGGCGCATCATGTTCGCGCCCATCAGCGCGCGGTTCGCGTCGTCGTGTTCGAGGAACGGGATGAGGCCCGCGGCGATCGAGATGACCTGCATCGGGGCGACATCCATGTACTGGACCTCGCGCGCCGGCTTGTCGCAGAACTCGGTGCGGTAGCGGCAGGTGACGCGCTCTTCGGCGAACGTGCGGTTCGGCTTGAGCGGCGCATTGGCCTGCGCGATCACGAACTGCTCTTCCTCGTCCGCCGGCAGGTACTCGATCTCGTCGGTCACCTTGCCGCCCACCACCTTGCGGTAGGGCGTCTCGATGAAGCCGAAGCGGTTCACCTGGGCATAGATGCCCAAGGACGAGATGAGGCCGATGTTCGGGCCTTCAGGCGTCTCGATCGGGCAGATGCGGCCGTAGTGCGAGGGATGCACGTCGCGCACCTCGAAGCCCGCGCGCTCGCGGGAGAGGCCGCCCGGACCGAGGGCCGAGAGGCGCCGCTTGTGCGCCAGCGCCGAAAGCGGATTCGTCTGATCCATGAACTGCGAGAGCTGGCTGCGGGCGAAGAAGTCGGCGACCACGGCGCTGAAGGTCTTGGAGTTGACGAGCCGGCTCGGCGTGACGGGCCCCTGGCTCGAATCGATGACCGTGATGCGCTCGCGCACGAGACGCTCGGTACGGGCGAGACCCACGCGGCACTGGTTTTCGATAAGCTCGCCAGTCGTGCGGATACGGCGGTTGCCGAGGTGGTCGATGTCGTCCACCACGTCCTTCCCGACGTAGATCCTCAAGAGGAGGCGAATCGCCTCGATGACGTCGATGCCCGACTCGTGGAGCGTGCGGAGGTTCTCGTCCACCTTGCCGGTGAGCCCGAGGCGCGTGTTGATCTTGTGACGCCCGACATAGCCGAGATCGTAATGCCCGAGCTCGAAGAACATGCGGTGGATCATCTGCTTCGCATTGGTGGCGGTCGGCGGATCGCCGGGGCGCATGCGGCGGTAGATCTCCTTGAGCGCGTCCTCTTCGTTGTGGATGCCGGCCTTCGCGTCTTCGCGGAGGGTCTTGATGAGCGTGCCGTTATCGACCGCCACATCAACGACTTCGACCTCCTTGATGCCGGCGGCCGCGATCTGCTCCATCATCGCGGGCGTGACCGGATCGTAGCGGCGGGCGATTACGGCCTGGGAATCCGCATCGACGAGATCGTCCTTCATCACCAAGAGGCGAAGGTCCTTGTCGGCGTACTTCTTCGTCGTCGGGAGCTTCTTGAACTCGTAGAAGAGCTCCATGATCTGGGTGTCGAGCCCGTAGCCGAACGCACGGAGAAGCGTGGTCGCGTAGAATTTCCGACGCCGGCGACGCTGGTCCATGAAGCACCACATCACGTCATTGGTGTCGAACATCACCTCGATCCAGTTGCCGCGGTCGGGGATGATGCGGCAGGAGAGGAGCGGCTGGCCGTTGGCATGAACCTGCTTTTCCGTCGAGATGCCGGGGCTGCGGTGCAGCTGGGAGACGATGACGCGCTCGGCGCCGTTGATGACGAAGGCGCCGTCGGGGGTCATCACCGGCATATCGCCGAGGAACACGCGCTCCTCGCGCGTCTCCTCGCCTTCACCAAGACGGAAGGTGGCGTAGAGCGGACGGGCATAGGTCTTGCCGTCGATGAGCGCCTGAAGGTAGGTCTGCGGCGCCGGGTCGAGCGCGTAGCTGACGAAATCGAGTTTGTAGCGCCCGTCATAGCTTACGACCGGGAAGATCTCGTTGAAGATCGCCTGCAATCCCTGATCCTTGCGCTTCTGCGGGGCGATATCCGCCTGCAGGAAATCTTCGTAGGACTTGGTCTGGATGTCAATCAGGTCGGGCATAGGCGACTCCATCCCCTGGAGACGGCCGAAAACCTTTCTTTCTGCACTCATGAGCTTACCTCTTTTTGTTCGTTAACGAGACGAAAATCGACAAAACAACCCCATAATGTGCCTGAAGTGTGGTAAGCGACCACTTTGTTAACTGTGCACATTTACTGGTATTGGCTAAATAGTATAGCAAAATCCCCCATCCCAGCGCAAGGGGGAAAATTCTATCTCCCGGATTTTCAGGAAAAACTGATCGGCTGCCCAGGATTGGGCTTCGCCTTCACCTGAGATTATTGATCTCGACCGCGCCCGCAAACCCCGCGAACTTGCCCGGCTTCGGCGGGAAGTAAAGATAGACGGCGTAGCTCGCGCCGTCTTCGTCCTGCGGAATGAGCACGGTCGAGCAGGTGGCCGAATAGGTGATGTCCTTCTGCTTCTTCTCATCATATCCCGTGACGAACGTCCCCTTCGCCGTCACCGCGCCGCTGGCGCCGATGGTGAGCGTCACGCCCTCAATCGTCACCTTCTTGCCCCTCAGGCCCTTCGCCCGCGTCTTCCACGGCTCTTCCTTCCACTCGTTCCGCCACGCCGTCCAGAGAACCATCCCGTCAGTCGGGGCGGTGCCATTCCCGTCGCCGTGTATGTACGCGGTCACTTCAAGCTCCGTCACCTCAACCTCGACCGCGACCGACACCTTCCCGCTCTTTGCGGTCAAAGTCGCGTGATACGCCTCGCGCTCCGCGTCAAACGCATCGAACGACGTAGCGCTGAGCGTCCAGTTCGTCCCCTCGCTCATCCACTTGCCGCTCAACTTGCCAACCTTGCTGATCGTGAGCGTGACCAGCCCATTCTCACTACACTGGCCCTTCTTGTCCTTGATGTAGGAGTATCCGTTAAATGTGCCAATCGCCCACGGTCTCATCCCCTCCACGCGGAAAGTCGCGCTCGCCTGATGCGTGACGGTCTTCTGCTTACCGCCAACCAACTCCTTCACGGACTTCTTGAAGTAGACCGTGTTCGTAACGGCCTTGGTCGGGATGCCGTAAACGGTATTCGCCGCGGTCTTGACTTGCTTCGTCTTCGTGTCGAGAATGTCCTTCGCCGTCCACTTGAGCCCGCTCGGAAGTCCGCTCACCGTGCAGCCCGCCGCAGCATCAATTTGCTCCTCGGCCGAAACGCCGACGTAGTAGGGCCCGTAGGCGTCCACAATCGGGATGTGGTCGTCGGTGTAGTTGGCGATGTCGAACTCGACCGTCAGCGTCTCCTTGACCTTCGAGTTGAGTCCGCTCGTGACGGTCACCTCCGCGACGTAGTGTCCCGGCTTCGTGGGCGTCCCCGAGATGACGCCGGTCGCAGCGTCGATCTTGAGTCCCGTCGGCAGCTTCTTCGCCGCGAACTTCGCGGGATACGCGAGCTCACTTACCGCGACGCGCGCCGAAAACGCCTCGCCGCCCTTCGACTCCACGCTCGGCAGATAGACCGGCTCGCCCAGCTCCTCCACGGTTCTCCCGCCGGCCTCCAACTGGTAGGGCGCGGACTCTGGCTGCGCCGGATCCTTCGCACTCAACAGCACAACCGCTCCCCCCGCATCAATTCTCAGCAAGGCATTGACTGCCGGCGTGGTCTTCGTCGGCTTAATCGTCACCGGCACATAGGCGAAGCCGTCGCCCATCACCAGCTGCGCGGACGCGCTCACCTTTGTGCCGTCCTCCCAGTTTCCGGCGATCTTCACGACGCCCTTCGCCTGCACATTCAGTTGCAAGCGCAAGGCACCAATCGTCACGCTCCACTTCCCCTTATAATCCTCCAAATCCGTCACCATCTCATCGTCCTTCGTGCCCATACCGTTCCTCGAGCCGACGATGGCATATTCACCCCATTCACCCTCCAGTCCGTTCTTTCCGAGCGTCACGCCGAACTCCGGCACAGGGCATCCCTTCGTCGTGCACTTCAGCCCCGTCACCACGCCCGCGGCCGTCACCACCCCCTTCGAGTAGCTCCACTTCTTCCCGTTCGCATCCGTCACCGTCGCCGTGGCGGTGATAACGCCATTGCAATCCGGCTTGGTCGTCTTTACCTGCACGATACCGACAAACGCATCCTTATTCCACAGGAAGCCGTCGTACGTATTCGCCACCGCCGCGGAGAAATTGCCTTCCTCCGTCCAAGTTGCTGCCGCGCCCTCCCAAACGGCGTACAAGTTGACGATGTCATTGGCCTTTGTCGTCAGATTGAGAACCATCGCACCATCGCCGAACCCCGCGCTTGCGGCATTCTTGGTGACTGCCCAGCCCGCGAACTTGTAGCCCGTCCGGGTGAACGCACACGCCGTCAGCGTCTGCTCCGCATCATAGGTCATCGGCAAGTCCGCCATCTTCCCCTTGCCGCGATTCGCGTTGAACCTCACCCAATACGCATTCGGCGTCCACTGCGCATAGAGCGTCACCACGCCACCATCAACATCAGTCAGGTTCTTCACGCTCTCGCCATCCGGTAGGGCGCGACCGCCGGGCGCGCCGATAGCCCACCCCGCGAACGTATAGCCCGCCTTCGTGAACGTACACTCCGTCAGCGCCTGCTCCGCGTCATAAGTCATCGGCTCGTCCGTCATCGTCCCTTCGCCGCCGTTGGCGTCGAATTTCACCGAGTAACCGTTCGCCCTCCACTGCGCATACAGTGTCACTTCGCCACCGTTGACATCGGTCAGGTTCTTCACGGTTTGCCCATTGACATAGGCAACCGCTCCGTCGGGCGCGCCGACAGCCCACCCCGCGAAAGTATAGCCCGTCTTCGTAAACGTACACGCCGCGAGTGCCTGCTCCGCGTCATAAGTCATCGCCTGATCCGCCATCATCCCCTTGCCGCCATTCGCATCAAACTTCACCAAGTAATCGTTTGCCTTCCACAGCGCCTTGAGCGTCACCACGTCACCATCAACATTCGTCAGGTTCTTCACGGTTTGCCCATCGACATAGACAACCGCTCCGTTCGCGCTCATCGCCCAACCCGCAAACGTATAACCTTTTCGCGTAAACGCATTCGCCGGCAATGTCTGCACCTCGCCATAATAGAAATTGAGATCCGCCATCGTCCCCTCACCGCCATTGGCATCGAACGAGACCTTGTAGGTCGTGACCGGCGCGACGACCGGAGCACCGGTCGGCACCAGCTTCCAATTGAGTTTGATCGTCCCCGTCCGTCCCAAGTAGCCGCCGACGCAGATGTAATACGTAATTCCACCCGTACAATTGAAGACGCACTCGCTGGTGTAATCATCCCCGCCGTCGTCATCCTTCGCTACCCACGCCAATGACTGCAGCGACGAGCCGGTGAAGATGCCCATCTGCGTATCAAACGACGAACCGACCGTATCCATCACGGCGCGCCCGCTCGCTGGCGCCGTCCACTTCCACCACACCGTCGCCCCCGTCATATTCGGCCGGAAAGCAGTCACCAGCGGCTCGCCGTTTTCTTCCGTCGCTCCGACATTCGACCCAATTACCGACCCGGAACTGCCGCGGATCACCGCCGCCTCGGCGAAGTCGTCCGATATCGGCCCCCGGTCACTGCGATAGACGATCCTCATGCCCTGCCATATTCCGGGGATGTTTGTCCCCCAGCCGGTAGAGCCGCGCCGGACATAGACCGTGCAGCCCGCACCGACGCCTGCGAATGCGCCTGGAACAACTTCCGGCACATTGCCGCCCAACTTAACGGCCCCTAATCCCTTACAGCCGCTGAACGCATTCCGCCCGATGTACACCACGCTTTCCGGGATCTCCACACTCGTTAGGTTAGTGCGATCCTTAAACGCTTCATCCCCGATGCTCGTCACGCCATCCGGAATAATCACCGTGCCACCGGGACCTTTGTATTTCACCAGCTCCCCTTTGACAATCTCATAGTCGTTTTGATTCAACCTCCAGACGGCATATAGCGTAATCGACCCGCCCGCCGACGCAATATCCCAGACCATTTCGCAATCCTTATAAATGACTGGCCCGTCCGGTTTCTCCGACCAACCGGCGAACATGTAACCGCTTTTCGCAAAGGCGTTTTCCCTAAGGGGAGTGCCAACCCCGCAAATGATGGTCTGTTTTGCCGTCGTCCCATTGCCGCCATTGGAATCAAACAAAACCGTATATTCCGTGACCGGTTGTTCGACAAAGTTAACGCCTCCCGTGCCAAAGCCAGATGCCTCCAGCAAATTGCGCACCCGCTCCGCGTCGCCCTGAGAAACATAAATGGTCTTCAACTTATTGCAACCACTAAACGCGCCAGTGCCGATGCTCGTCACGCTCGGCGGAATCGTCACCGAGGTCAGCTCGGTGCAATTCTTAAACGCTTCAGCCCCGATGCTCGTCACGCCATCCGGAATCGTCACCGAGGTCAGCCCGTTGCAATCCTTAAACGCTTCAGCCCCGATGCGCGTCACGCCATTCGGAATCGTCACCGAGGTCAGCCCGTTGCAGTCCTTAAACGCTTCAGCCCCGATGCGCGTCACACCTGGCGGGATCGTCACCGCGCCACCGGGACCTTTGTATTTTGTCAACTCCCCGTCATTAATCTCATAGTCGTTTTGATTCAACTTCCAGACGGCATACAGCGTAATCGACCCACCCGCCGGCGCCAGATTCAAGACCTTCGCGCCATCAGCATGAACAAGCGATCCGTCCGACGTCTCCGCCCAACCAGCCAACGTGGCGCCATCGCACGTAAAGGCATTCGGCCTAAGGGGAGTGGGGACACCGCAAATGATGGTCTGTGGTGCCATCGTCCCCTTGCCGCCATTGGCATTGTACAAAACCGTATATTCCGTGACCGGTTGTTCGACAAAGTTAACACCTTCCACGACAAAGCCAGATGCCTCCAGCAAATTGCGCACCCGCGTCGCGTCGCCTGGAGAAACATAAACGGTCTTCAACTTATTGCAACCGCTAAACGCACCGGTGCCGATGCTCGTCACGCTCGGCGGTATCGCCACCGACTCAAGCTCGGTGCAATCCTTAAACGCTCCGGCCCCGATGCTCGTCACGCCATCCGGAATCGTCACCGAGGTCAGCCCGTTGCAATCCTTAAACGCTTCAGCCCCGATGCTCGTCACACCTGGCGGGATCGTCACCGCGCCACCGGGACCTTTGTATTTTGTCAACTCCCCGTCATCAATCTCAAAGTCGTCTTGCTTCAATTCCCAGACAGCATACAGCGTAATCGACCCGCCCGCCGGCGCCAGATCCCGGACCTCAGCACCATCGGTATAATCGACCTTCCCGACCGGCGTCTTCGACCAACCGGCGAATGTGCAGCCATCGTATGCAAAGGCGTTTGCCTTAAGGGGAGTGCCAACACCACAAACGATGGACTGTTCTGCCATCTCCCCCGTGCCGCCATTGGGATCGAACAAGACCTGGAAGTACTTTGGCATCGCATATTTTTCGGGAGCATCAATGACGACGAAGGGAATATTCTTTTTCGTTCCACCCGCCGTAATTGCAATTTCGGTCTCGCCAACCGCAGTCGCAATCCCGTTGATCTGCCCATTTGCAAACGCAAATCCGGTCGGCAACCCCGACACTGAAATTGCCGAATTTCCGTCTGCCGAAAGCGCAAAAGAATATGGGACATCCTTGACCACGACATACCGCTCATAACTGTAAAGGCGAGGACCTGCCGACGGAAGCGTCAGCATATTCGCCATCAGCGGCGGAGGAGCCGCCTTCGACGCCGTTGGCCTGCTGACCGTTATGCCGCTGATGTTGTAAATGACCGTCGAGGAACGCTCATAGGATTTTCCCGTCAGCGCCCATGACAAGGAATGCGCCCCTGGCCCAGAAACTACCATAGCGAACCTATTCCGATGGGCGCCGAGCGATGTGTTTTCGCCGCTTCCAATCACACCATCCACATTAAAGGTAAATTCAAAACTGTAATCCTCGGTCACTTCCACGAACTCTCCCACAAAAGACACAATGCAATCTCCATACACGGTTCCACCAAAGGAATCGGATCCCGACTGATAGGGCGACAGATCCACGCGCAGGCTTCCCGAACCGGGAACGCTGTCCGGCGGATACGTCTCTCCACCGCCGCCAGGAGTATCACCGCCAGGATCGTCGCCGATTTTCAATCCTTCGACAACCGTCCGAGGCATTTTCTGGCGAAGCTGCTCCATAAGTTCATCGTCGAACGCCGTGTCAGACAACATTATTGACGCAACTCCCCAGGTGCCTGCTTCCGGCCCAAACATATTTCCAACCATCCCAAGCACATCAGAAGGCAAAACAGGATTTTTCTCGCCAAGAATATAACGCTCCAAACCAAACTTGTTGATTGCACCCAAATTAGAGACCAGTGATGCCGCTGCGAGGAATTTTGCGCTCGCGGCAGCTGCACCAACGGCGAGCGTTCCACCTGACGCCGCCACCAATGCTGTCACTCCAAATGCCGCCCCGGCGACAAGAGCTGCCTTTGCCGCTCCGCCTAAAAAACCTTCCACGAATCCACTCGCAAAAGCACCAACACCACTCCACGACAACAATCCGTCCGGATCCGTCCTTAACATTGGCGCATTTCCGCAATACCGATACCAGTTCTCATCATCGCCCTGCATCCCGATCGGGTCGGGCTGGATGAAGCGACCGAGGGCGGGCGAGTAGTAGCGGTTGCGCATGAAGAGGAGCCCTGTAGGATCGGTCTCGACGCCGAGCGTCCCCACGTAGCCGGCGGTGCCGACGCCTGCAAATGCTGCCCGGAGATCGCCGAACGCCTTGTAGGCCGCGCGTCCCGTCACCTGGCCCGCGGCATCCGTAGTTAGGCGCGTCGAGCCGATGAGGTCGGCGTGATAGTAGCGGATGGTGTCATTGAGATCGGCGACGCGCACTGCGCCGACGAGGACATGCCGTGCCGCGAGACGCCCGTTCACGTACTCCGCCGCGACGGACGGCAACGAGCCCGGCAGATAGACGCGCTCGGTCGTGACGCCGTTGTCCGTCACGGAGACGCGGTTGCCGAGGGCGTCGTACTTGCAACTCCAGTCGATCCCCGCCGCGGCGTTCTTCACCGAAACGAGCCGGTTGAGCGCGTCGTAGGCGTAGGTCGTCGTGCCCTTCGCGTCCTTCACTGAGACGAGGTTGCCGTCGGTGTCATACGTGAGCTCGTCCGAGCCGACGCGCGTATACTGGTTCATCTTGTTCGACGTGTAGGCGACGCCGTTCGCGGACGTGCGGTTGCCGACGGCGTCATAGGCGAAGCTTTCGCCCTCAGTCTCAGGATACGTCACGTCGACAAGCTGCCCGTCCTTGTCGTAGCCGTAGCGCTCCTCGCCCAGGAGCGAACTCGCGCGCAGGCAGCGTCCGTCCGCATCGTAGCAGTACTGCAGCGCCTCAAGGACCTTGCCGGACGCATCGCGATGCTCGATCGACACGACACGCCCCATCAGGTCGTAGAGGTAGTCGACGCACGTGCCGTTGCCGTAGGTCTGCCGCGTCAGGCGTCCGGTCACCGCGTCATACGCATTGCGCAAGTACGTCGTGCCGTTGCCATCGTTCACCTCGGCAAGCCGCCCGGACGCGTCATACGAGAAGACCTCCGCCGCGCCGTCCAGCGAGACGCGCTTCGCCAGCCGTCCGCAGGAATCGTAGGCGAACGTGAAGCCCCGCCCGTTCGGATAGGCGATGCGCGTCAACCGGTCCGCCGCGTCGTATTGCATCTCCACGGCACCCGTCTCGCTGTCGGACGCGGACGTCAGGTTGCCGCGCGCGTCGTAGGCGTACGCGAACGTCCGTCCGCTCGACCAGCGCCTTCCGGTGAGCCGCCCCAAATCGTCGTATGTGCAGGTGACGGACTCGCCGCGGCGGTTGGTCGTTTTCACCACGTCGCCGCGCGCGTTGTACTCGACCTTGGAGGAGCTGCCGTCGGGGAACGAGACGGATGTGCCGCGCCCGAGCTTGTCATATCCGTAGGTAACGGACTGCCCTTTCGCGTCCTTCACCGCGAGCAGGCTGCCGAACGCATCGTCATAGGAAAAGCCCGTCGCTGCGCCAGACGCCGAAACGGTCTTCGTGACGCGACCGAGCGCGTCATGTGAAATCTCGCTGCGCAGGCCCGAAGGAGAGACCGCCGAAGCGAGAAGTCCATCCTCCGTATAGCCGTTCGTCGTCACGCCGCCCAGCGCGTCCGTCGCCTCCAGCGTCTCGCCGGAAACGCCCGTCCTCAGGACGGTCACTCCGCCATTCGGCGACGTCACCGTGACGACGCCGGCCTCGCGGACGATGGACGTCTTCTCCTTCCCGCCGTTGACGGAGACGGACGCAACGAATCCGTCGCCGTCATGCGCGAATTCGTGCGTCGTGCCGTCCGGATATGTGATCTTCGTCAGCGCCTGCGCCGCCGCCGTGCCGTCCGCCGAACGGTAGTCGTATTTCGTGACCAGTCCGTCGGATGACGTGACGGACGCGAGAAGGTCGCCCGAATAAGCGTACGTCGTCTTGCGCCCGCAGTCGTCGATAACGGACGCGATGAGCCCGTTCTCGTAGGCGAATGCGAGAAACTGTCCGTCCGTATGCGACACCTTCTGAAGTTGCGTGCCGTTCCAGGCGAATGTCAGCGCATTGCCCTGATTGTCCGCTATCGACGCGGTGCGCATGTTCCCCTTCGAAAACGTCTGCACGGATCCGTCCGGATAGGCGAGCGCATAGGCGTCGGCCGTCTCGGCCAGCTTCGTGCGGTCGCGCGCGTCCTCCGGTTCCCAGGAGCCGGTCGCCTTGGTGAACGAATACGATCCACCGCCCGGGATACGGAAGACCAGCGTCTGGTCGTCCGTCAGCTCGGCGTACGTCGAATAGTTGTCCGACCACCCGTAGCCGAAGATGCCCTTCGAGAAGCGGGAGGAGAGTCCGGACGAATAGGAGCGCGAGAACGAAAGTCCGAGTCCGCGGGCGGATCGTACGGCGTCCTGCGCAACAGCGAGTGTCGGCAGCACCGGATCATTGCCGAGTGCAAGATTGAGTTCGAACTGCCAAAGGCGGTCAATCCGGTTCACCGGGCGTCCGAGCTCTGCTAAATAGTCGGCATCTTCTCGGAATCGTGCAAGATAGGTGTCCCATGTCGTACCGAGGCGCATCTTCAGCGTATTCAGCACGAAGCCCCACGCCTCATCGGGGACAGATGACGGCCGCACTGTTGCGCCAAGTTCCGTCCACGGGAACGCCTCGGAACTCGACAACGTCCAGCTCAGTTCCAACTTGCCGTCTTCCGACGCGGATTTGCAGAGGAACGGAACGGTTCCGGAGGCCGACGCCCCGATGCGGCTCACGGGTGCATCATCTCCGGTCGCAAGGAACTCAATCGACTTCGTCCAGGCATCCGCCTCGGTAAAGCGAACCAGAACGCCATCGCCCGCCTCAAGGCGCACATACGGCGCGTCGATGGTTGAGCCCGTGTTCTTCCAGCTCGCCGTCCCCTTCCGCACCTCAGAACCCGTCGTAGCGGCCTCAAAAGAAACGGAACACGTGAAACCTTCACCTGCCAACGCCGATAACGGCATCAGCGCCATCGCCATCATCAGCACCGCTGCCGTCATAATCATCTTCATTCGCCATTCCCCCGTTTCTGTATCAACACCAAAGGCAGAGATAGAGCGGGCGTGCCTCCTTCACCCGTGTTCTCTGAAGAGGCCGTCCAAAGCCATTAGGGAAAACATGAGTGCAAAGAGACACGCCCAGCCGAGTGTCCGGCCATGCGCGCTCCTCGCAGGACATGTCGCTCCCTTTGAAATTTGGACGTTTCTTCAGAACGAACAAGTCCGCGTGGTTACGCGTTCTTTGTCCCGCTTGGAGGTGGTGAGAGCCGACTTCGGATCACCCCGACTTTCACAAGACAGGGGTATTATAGCAAAAACC
>JAZUHK010000014.1:0-46315 GCA_045641645.1 Kiritimatiellia bacterium | reverse complement strand
TGAACGCGGTCAAATGCGTGCCGCCGTCCGTCGTGTACTGTCCGTTGACGAACGTGTGGTATTCCTCGCCGAAGCGGTTCGTGTGCGTGAAGATGATCTCCAGCGTCTTCGTCTTCACGTGGAACGGCGCGTAGAGCTTCTCGAACTGCGCCTCGTCCGCGATCAGATCCGCAAGCCCGCGGGTAGAGCAGATCTCCTGCCCGTTGAGGACGATCGTCAGCCCCGCGTTGACATAGCAGTACATCTTCATGCGCCTCAGGACGTGCTCCTCGCGCACCTTGAAGTGCTTCAGCACCTTCACGTCCGGCTTGTACCGGATGAACGTGCCGTCCCTTTCCGCCGTCTTCTGCTTACCGCGCTTCTTCGACTGGAGCCGACCTTCCTTGAAAAACGCCTCGGAGAACTCGCCCTCGCGGAAGGACCTCACCTCGAAAAATTCCGAAAGCGCATTCACCGCCTTCGTGCCGACGCCGTTCATGCCGGCCGAGAACTGGTAGTTCTCGTTGTCGTACTTGCCGCCGGTGTTCATCTGGCTCACGCAGTCGACCACCTTGCCGAGCGGAATGCCGCGCCCGTAGTCCCTGACCGACACCTCGCCCGAATCGTAGTTGACGTTCACGTCGATCCGCTTGCCGAAGCCCTGCCCGAACTCATCGATGGCGTTGTCGATGACCTCCTTCATCAGGATGTAGATGCAGTCATGGTACATCGCGCCCGTGCCTGGCTCGCCCACATACATGCCGGGGCGCATCCGGATATGCGTCACCGGATCCAGCGTCTTGATGCTGGTATCTCCATAGTCCTTTGCCATAGATTGGGTATTATATCAAAAGTGCGCTCGCTTCGTGCGCCTTGAGCACCACAAAATGCGCCTCGGGCGACGAATAATCTTATCGCGTCTCATCGCGCCACAATGACGCCGCCGCCCACCACCTCGTCGCCACGATAGAAAACGGCGCTTTGCCCGGGCGCAATTCCGGCGATCCCGTCTTTCAGAAGCCGAGGTTCGCCCGCGCTCCGCACCTTCACCGGCAGGGATTTGTCGATTTCGCCAACCGTATCCGCGAGTTCGAAATCGGTACGAACGGCATCTTCCTTAAATCCGACGACCACCCGGTTCCGCTCGGCCTCAAGCGCCACCACATAATAAGGCGTCCCGCCGCCGATTCCAAGCCCCTTGCGCATCCCGACCGTATAGTTCCAGTAGCCGCGGTGCTTGCCGATGACCTTGCCTTCGACCGTCACGACCTCGCCCTCGCGCTCCGGCTCGTTCACGATCCGCATCGGGTCGCCCCCACAGAAATCCTGACTGTCACCCTTGTCGGCGACCTCCAGCCCCGCCTGCCGCGCCTTCTCCCGCACTTCGTCCTTCGTCAGCCCCCCGAGCGGAAAAACCGTCCTCGCCAGGATCTCCGGCTTCACGCGATAGAGGAAATAGCTCTGATCCTTCGACCGATCGACCGCCCGATACAGCCGCGCGCCGTCCGTCCGCGCATAGTGACCGGTGGCAAACCGCTCGCAACCGAGTCCGAACGCTGCGCGCGGCAGCAGCGCGAACTTCACCGTCTCGTTGCATCTCACGCACGGATTCGGCGTCTGTCCGCCGAGGTATGTGGTCCGCAGGTAAGCCAGGACCTCCGCGTTCCATTCACGCGAAAAGTCAAAAACCTCAAGCGGAATCTCCAACCGCCCTGCGGCCACCTTCGCCGCAGCGAGCGACTGCGCCTCGTCGTCCCGGCCGAGCGTCATCGTGACGCCGACGACCTCGTATCCCCGCTCCTTCAGCAGAAGCGCCGCCACCGTCGAATCAACTCCGCCCGAAATGCCTACCGCGACCTTCATTCCGCGAAGAGCCAAGTGGAAAGATAGCGTTCGCCCGTATCCGGCAGCAGCACCACGATGTTCTTGCCCGCAAAATCCTGACGCTTGGCGAGTTCCAGCGCCGCCCACGCCGCCGCGCCGGAAGAAATGCCGCAGAGGATGCCCTCCTTCGCGCCGAGCGCACGGGCCGAACCCGCCGCCTCGTCGTCACTTACGCAGACGATCTCGTCGAGGAGCGAGCGATCGAGGACGGGCGGCACGAAATTGGCGCCGATGCCTTGCAGCTTATGCACTCCGCCGACGCCCTTCGTAAGGAGCGGACTCGCCGCCGGCTCGACGCCGATGATCTTCACGCCCGGATTCTTCGCCTTCAAGTACCGCGCCACCCCGGTAATCGTCCCGCCGGTCCCGATGCCGGCGACAAACGCATCCACCTTCCCGCCCAGATCCTCCCAGATCTCGGGACCAGTCGTCTGTTCGTGCGCGGCTGGATTCGCAGAATTCTCGAACTGCTGGGGAATGAACGAATTGGGCGTGGCGCGATGAAGTTCCTCCGCCTTGCCGATGCATCCCCTCATTCCGTCCGCACCCGGCGTCAACACCACTTCGGCCCCGTACGCCTTTGCGAGACGAATGCGCTCGACACTCATATTGTCGGGCATCACGAGCACCATGCGATAACCCTTCACGGCGGCGACCAGCGCCAGCCCCACGCCCGTATTGCCGCTCGTCGGTTCAATGACGGTGCCGCCGGCCTCAAGCTTACCCTCCCGCTCCGCCGCGGCGATCATGGCCGCCGCGACACGGTCCTTCGCACTGCCGCCCGGATTGAACGATTCGACCTTGGCGAAGACGGCGGCGCCAGCCGGATTGACCCGCGGCGAAAGCGCCACTAACGGCGTCTTTCCCAGCGTCTCCAGGATCGAAGCGACCTTCATCAGCGCTCCTTCAGAGGAACATACTCACGCGGATGGAACAGCGGCTTATAGGCGGGACGGATGATCGGCCCACCGTTCACCAGCTCCTCCATACGGTGCGCGCACCAGGAGACGCAGCGCGCCACCGCAAAAAGCGGCGTATAGAGCTCCTTCGGGATGCCGAGCATATCGTAAACGAAACCGGAATAGAGATCGACATTCGCGCACACGGCCTCGGCGCGCGGATGCCGGCGCATGATAATCCCCGGCCCTTCGGCTTCGATCAGCTCGAAGAGCTTCATCTCCGCCTCGCGCCCCTTCTCCTTCGCCAGCGCCTCGGCCTTCGCCTTCAGCATCTGCGCCCGCGGATCGGAAATCGTATAGACGGCGTGCCCGAGCCCGTAGATGAGCCCCGAACGGTCCCCCGCCTTACGATCGGCGAGCTTCTCCAGATAGCGGATCACCTCATCGGGCTTCTCCCAGTCGCGCACCTCGCGCTTGATCTCCTCCATCTGGCGGACGACCCGCAGATTCGCACCGCCGTGGCGCGAACCCTTGAGCGAGAGAATCGACGCGGCAATCGACGAATAGATGTCGGAATGGGCCGAAGTGACCACATGCGTCGTGAACGACGAGTTGTTGCCGCCGCCATGCTCCGCATGCAAAATGAGCGCGAGGTCAAGCGTCTCCGCCTCCAACCGCGTGTACTTGCCGTCCTCGCGCGTCAACATGAGAATATTCTCGGCCGTCGATTTCGCGGGATCGGGATTGCGGATCGTCAGCGAAGCGCCGTCGTGGTAATGGGCCTTCGCCTGATAGGCGTAGGCGGCGACGGTGGGAATCGAGCCGATTAGGTCGATCGACTGCTCCAGGCACTTCTCCAGCGAAAGATCGTCGGGATTGCCCTCGGGATCGAACGCATACGCGAAAAGCACCGCGCGGGCAAGCGCGTTCATGAGATCGCGCGAGGGGTGCTTCATGATGGCATTATCGCGAAACCCGTCGGAAAGCTTGCGGTACATGCCGATCTTGTTCTTCCAGTCCACGAGTTCGCGCGCCGTCGGAAGCTCGCCGAACAGGAGGAGATAAGCGGTCTCCTCGTAGCCGAAGCGATGCTCGCGCTTGTCGGCCGAGACGATATCCCTCACATTGATGCCCCGGTAGTAGAGTTCGCCGGGAATCGCCTGTTTCTCACCTTCGTTCATCACGTACCCGTGGACATTGCCGATGGTGGTAAGCCCCACGAGGACGCCGGTGCCGTTATCGTTGCGGAGCCCGCGCTTGACCCCGTACTTGCGGTACAGGGCCGGATCGATGTAATCGACCTTGCGAACCTTTTCCGCCTGTTTCCTAAGCCATTTCTTCTCTACCATGGATGATATTATACCATATCCTCCGACCCGAAGTGCCGGGCTTCCTGACGCAAGGGCGGCACCCGCGGCCACGGGGTCATCCCCGCTGTCCGAAATCCGGCTGCCGCCGGCCGAGATTGAACTTGTGGCCCCGTCGTTTACGGTTAGCCCGGTTGCGGTTCGCAGGATGAATCCACGGCGCAGTGGGCAGCCCTTCGTGCTGATGGCCCGACTTGCGGTCGGCGGCGTCGGAATGGTAGGGATGGTCGCGATCGACGGGAATCGTCTTGCGGACAAGCCGCTCCACGGCCTTGAGCTGTCCCCGCTCCTCCGCCGTCACGAAACTGATGGCAACGCCCGATTCGCCCGCACGCGCCGTCCGCCCGATGCGATGGACATAGCTCTCGGTCTCCAACGGCAGCTCCAGATTGACGACACAGGCGACATCCGGGACGTCGATGCCGCGCGAGGCGATGTCGGTCGCCACCAGGACGCGCACCTCTCCGCGGCGGAAACCCTCGAGCGCGCGCGTACGCTGGTTCTGGGTCTTGTCGGAATGGATCGCCGCCGCCGCAATGTTCTCGCGCCGCAGCTTCTTGACGACGCGATCGGCACCATGGCGCATCTTCGCAAAGACGATCACCTTCTTCCATTCGGGATGGGTCTTAAGGAGATGAATGAGAAGCGCATCTTTGTTCGCACGCTCGACGAACATCACTTTCTGATTGATTTTCTCTACGGTCGGCGTCCCGGGCGAAATGTCGATCTTTACGGGATCACTGACGAGTTCGCCCGCAAGTCTGGAAATCTCGGGCGACATCGTCGCCGAGAAGAACATCGTCTGCCGCGCCTTCGGGAGCTTCGAGATGATGCGCTTGATGTCAGGCAGAAAACCCATGTCGAGCATTCGGTCGGCCTCGTCGAGCACGAAACACTCCACCTGGTCGAGATAGATGACGCCCTGGGTCATCAGATCAATGAGCCGCCCGGGGCAGGCGACGAGCGTCTCCGCGCCCTTCTTCACGTCCTTCACCTGCCCGTACTGCGAAACGCCGCCGATGAGACAGGCAAACGGCAACTGGGCATGGACCGAATAGCGCTTCACGTTCTCCGCCGTCTGCACCGCCAGCTCCCGCGTCGGCGAGAGGACAAGCGCGCGCGGGTGGCCGATGTGCCGCGGCCGCCGCACCTTCAGGAGATGGTTTAGAATGGGAAGCATAAACGCCGCGGTCTTCCCCGTCCCCGTCTGAGCGATGCCAATGAGATCCCTCCCGGCGAGGAGATGCGGAATCGCCTCCGCCTGAATCGGCGTCGGTTTCGCATAACCCGCGTCCGCGACCGCGTGCTGGAGCTTCTGATCCAGCCGCCCGAATACCATGTTCTCGAACATGGAGGAGATTATAGCAAAATCTTCCCCGCTTCGGCCGTCACGGCGATGGCCGCACCCGGCAGGAACTTTCCCGCGACGATGCGCTGGGCAATCGGGTTTTCGAGATCGCGCTGAATGGCACGCTTCACCGGCCGCGCGCCATAGGCGGGATCGTAACCGTCCTTGACCAGCACCGCACGCGCCGCCGCATCCACCTCCAGCCGAAACGCCTGCTCCGCCAGCCGCCGCCGGAGATCGTCCAACTGCAGATCCACGATCTTCCCGATCTGCTCCTCGGAAAGCGCATCGAACTCCAGCACCTCGTCGAGACGATTGAGGAACTCGGGGCGGAAGATGTCCTTCAGCGTCTCCCTCGGCGCATTCGAGGTCATGATGACGACCGTGTTCTTGAACGAAACCGTGCGTCCGTGACTATCGGTAAGCCGTCCGTCGTCCAGCACCTGCAGAAGAAGATTGAAGACATCGGGGTGGGCCTTCTCGATCTCGTCCAGGAGCACCACCGAGAACTGCTTGCGGCGCACCGCCTCGGTGAGCTGCCCGCCGTCCTCGAACCCCACATAGCCGGGCGGCGCCCCGACGAGACGCGAAACCGCGAACTTCTCCATATACTCCGACATGTCGAGCCGCACCATCGCGTTCTCATCATCGAAGAGCTCCTGCGCCAGGGCCTTGGCGAGCTCCGTCTTGCCCACGCCCGTAGGCCCGAGGAAAAGGCACGCCCCCACCGGCCGCTGGCGGTTCTTGATGCCGGCGCGCGAACGCAAGACCGCATCCGCCACCGCATCCACCGCGCGGTTCTGGCCAATCACGCGGCGATGCAGCGTCTCCCCCAGCCGCAGCAGCTTTTCGCGCTCGCCCTCGACGAGCTTGGTGACCGGAATCCCCGACCAGCGGGAAACGACTTCGGCGATCTCGTCCGCCGTCACCTCCTCCCGGAGCAGCGCCGCGCCGCTCCGCCGGCGCAGTTCCTCCTCGTGGGTCTTGAGCTTTTTCTCCAGCTCGGGAATGATGCCGTACTTGAGGCGCGAGGCCTCATTGAGATCGCCGCCGGCCTCGGCGCGCTCATAGCGGTTGCGCTCCTCCTCCAGGCGCGTGCGGACGCGGCGCACGTCTTCGAGCGCCGACCGCTCCTCCTTCCACTGCGCCGTCATCTTCTCGGACTTTTCCTTGAGCCCCTTGAGTTCCGCCTGCAACTCCTCCAGCCGCTTTTTGGAGTTCTCGTCCTTCTCCCGCTTGAGCGCCACCTCCTCGATCTCCAGCCGCCGCACATGGCGGGTGATCTCGTCGAGTTCCTGCGGACAGGAATCCATCTCGGTGCGGATACGGGCGCACGCCTCGTCGAGGAGGTCGATGGCCTTGTCGGGCAGGAAGCGATCCTGGATGTAGCGCGCCGAAAGTGCAACGGCGCTGACAAGCGCTTCGTCGCGGATATGGACATTGTGATACTTCTCGAAGCGCTCCTTGATGCCGCGCAGGATCGACACCGCGTCCTCCTCGCTCGGCGCATCGACGATGACAGGCTGGAAACGCCGCTCCAGCGCCGCGTCCTTCTCCATGTACTTGCGGTATTCGTCAAGGGTGGTCGCCCCGACGCAATGCAGTTCGCCGCGCGCAAGGAGCGGCTTGAGCATGTTGCCGGCGTCCGAAGAACCTTCGGTCTTGCCCGCGCCGACAATGGTGTGGATTTCGTCAATGAAGAGGATGATCCGCCCTTCCGATTCGCGGATCTTCTTGAGGACCGCCTTAAGCCGTTCCTCGAACTGACCGCGATAGCTCGCCCCGGCCATCAGCACGGTCATGTCCAGCGAGAAGACCATCCGGTTCTTCAGCCCGTCGGGCACATCGCCGCGGACAATGCGTTGTGCGAGCCCTTCGACAATCGCGGTCTTGCCCACGCCCGGCTCGCCGATGAGGACAGGATTGTTCTTGGTCTTCCGCGAAAGGATTCGAACTACGTCACGAATCTCCGTATCGCGGCCGATTACCGGATCGAGCTTCCCCTGGCGGGCGAGTTCGGTCAGGTCGCTGCCGTATTTCTCCAGGCAGTTCGCGGTATCCTCGGCGGGATCAAAACTGGCATTCATAAGCTTGCGTCTCCTTCCTTTTTCGATTACCCCTACTCACAGCAAGGGACATGCCAAAGGGAAAGAGGCCCCGAAAGGCCTCTTCCCATGAGACACCGCGTCTCACCTGCGACAGAATGACGCTGCTTAAGCCGGCTTCTGCGGCAACTTGATACCCGGCTTCGGCGGCAGTTTAAGCCCAGTCGAAAGACCCGGCTTAGGCGGCAGTTTAAGCCCCGTTGAAAGACCCGGCTTCGGCGGCAGCTTGAGCCCCGTGGAAAGCCCCGGCTTCGGCGGCAACTTGATGCCGCCTACCGGCGTCGGCGCGGGTGCGGCAGCAGGCGCGGCGGCAGGGGCAGGCGCAGGCGCGGCAGCAGGCGCAGGCGCAGGCGCGACGGCAGGGGCGGCGGCAGGGGCAGGCGCGTCTGCCGACAACTCTACCGAAACCTTGACGAGACCAAAGCGGAGCGTATCGTTGTGTTCGATCTTGACGGCCCCGGTAAACTTTTCCTCGCCGCGGAAGGAGCCGTTGGTGCTGCCGAGATCCTCAGCGAACCAAGCGCCATCCTTGAAATAAATCTTCGCATGCTTGCGCGAAAGGTCGTTCACCAGCGGCGCAATGGTATTGCCAAGCTCGCGGCCGATAGTGATGACAGTTTCAGGACCAAATGCGTACCCAAGGTACACATCCTTGATATTCACAACGAGTTTGATGTTCATAGCGACGATTATTATAGCACAAAAACTAACATCGCGCACGGATGAGCTCTTTAACGCGACCCCAACGGCCCTGGGCGAACTGCTGCATTTCCATCGAAAGCCGCATCCGCTCGCAATCGGCCTCCGCATCGCCAGCCGCCGGCAATGCGCCGCGAAGCCGCCCGAGATGCTCGCGCCAAAGCCGCCGCGCATAGTCCTCGAAGATGTCCGACACCGAAAGCGACGAAACCCGGCTCTTCTCCGCATCCACGAGAATCGCATCGAACCACGCGCGCTCCTGCGCCGGAAGCGCGTCCGCGAAGGCCGCAAGCGGATCCTCCGCCGCCGTGCGCGCGGCACGCCAGGCGGCGACGAACCGCGCGGTGAAATCGTGTGCAAAAACCTCGCGCGGCAGCAACTCGCCCACTTTCGCATCCAGCTCCCCGTTCCGCTCGTTCGCCATCAGGAACTGCATGAACGCGAATTCCTGCGGCGGCGGCGGCAAGCTCAAATGCGCGTCTTCCCCGGGAATCGGCGGCATCACTTCTTCCGCAACCGGCTCCTCCGCCTGTTCGACGGGCGCGGACGCTGGAACCGGCACGGCGACCTTCACCTTCGCCAGCTCTTCCGTCAGCGCCGCCATGGGCAATGACATGAGTTTCGCGGCCTCTGCGGTCAAGCTCGCCTTCAAGACCGCATTCGCAGTCCTGGCGAGCGTCGCGAGCACCGCCTTGGTGACGCGGTTCACCGCGTCAATCGAATCGGCGCGCTTCTCCTTCGCGCGTTCGACCCGCACCTGAAACGAGACAATCGACTCCGCCTCGTCAACCAGCTTCCGGAAGGCCTCGGCTCCGAACTTTCGCAGGAACGAATCGGGGTCTTCGCCGCCCGGCAGCGACACGACCCTCACCGGCAGCCCCGCCGCAAGCAGCATCCCCGCCGAACGAATCGTCGCCTTGTGCCCCGCGGCATCGTCGTCATAGACGAGCACCGCGGCATCCGCGACGCGCGCGAGCATCCGCACGTGCTCTTCGGTGAAGGCCGTGCCCTGCCCCGCGACGGCGTTCCTGAACCCGCAGACATGCAGCCGGATGCAGTCGATCTGCCCTTCACAGACCAGCACCTCGCGAACCCGCGCGACATTCGCCGCCGCCTTGTCAAAACCGAAGAGCACCCGTCCCTTGGTGAAGATCGGCGTTTCGGGAGAATTGACGTACTTGCCCGAATTCCTGTCGGCCACCAGCTGACGCCCCGAAAAGGCGACCACCCGCCCTTCGCGGTCACGAATCGAAAACATCAGCCGCCCGCCGAAACGATGGTAGCCGCGGTCGCCCGGACGGCTCGGGGCCTTGATGACGCCGGCCGCCTCCAGTTCTTCGGGCGTATAACGGTATTTCTCGGCCCACTTGAGAATCGTCGCCACCCCCGACGGCGCATAGCCGATGTTCCACTCCTCGCCGATCTCCTCGGGCAGGTCGCGCTTGGCGAGATAGGCGCGGGCGGTCTCGGCCTCGCGCGTCTTCAGGAGGCACCGGCGGTAGAAGGCGGCGAGCTCGGCCATCAGCGCCATCAGCCGCTTGCGCTTCCCCGCCTGCGGATCGGCACGCTCGGTGATCTTGACGCCGCAACGCTCGGCGAGCTTCTTCACGGCCTCCATAAAGGTGAGCCCCTCCTGCTTCTGGACGAATTTGATGGCATCGCCCGACTCTCCGCAGCCGAAGCAGTGATAGAAGCCCTTCGCGGAATTGATGTGAAAAGACGGGGTTTTCTCGTGATGGAACGGGCAACAGGCCTTGGCGCTCCCTCCCGCCAGTTTCACCTGGACGCCGTACGACGAGATCAGCTCCACGAGATCCGTGCGGCTCTTGATGTCCTCGATAGTCCGTTCGTCCATAGTTGGGATTATACCAAAAGCGGCGCGCAGTCAACCGTCGGAACGGCGGCGAGGAGCTTCTTCGTGTAATCGCTTTTCGGATGCTCGAACACTTCCGCCGCGTCGCCCACGTCCACAAAACGCCCCTTCTCCATCACGCAGATGCGGTCGCAGACGTTCTTGACGACCGCAAGGTCGTGCGCAATGAGCAGGATCGAAAGCCCCAGCTCCCTCCTGAGATCGCGCAGAAGATTGAGGACGCGCGCCTGCACCGAGACGTCAAGGGCCGAAACCGGCTCGTCGGCGACGAGCACCTGCGGCCGGCAGGCAAGCGACCGGGCGACGGAAACGCGCTGACACTGCCCGCCGGAGAGTTCCCGCGGATACTGGTCGAGAACGGCTTCGGAAAGCCCGACGAGGGAGAGGAGCCGCGAGGGCCGAAGAGGTTGGCGGTCCCGGGCTTCGGCGTCCCGGCCGGCGCCGCGGACCTTCAGGACCTCTTCCAGCGTCTGACGCACCGTCATCCGCGGATTGAGCGAGCCGACCGCATCCTGAAAGACCATGGCTATCTTCGAACGCAAGTTCGGGCGCCCACCTTCGCCTTCGGCATTCACCTCGATCCGTCCGGAGGACGGCTTCTCCAGCCCCATCAGCGTCTTCGCGATCGTGGACTTGCCCGAGCCCGACTCGCCGACGATGCCGAGAATCTCGCCTTCGCCAAGCGAAAACGATACGCCCTTCACGGCCTCAAACGCGCCGTAGCGGACATGCAGGTCGCTAACCTCAATCAGCTTCATTTTTTCGGAAGGCAAGTGTATCATAATCACCCGCCCATCATCAAGACCCAGAAACGACGCCAGCCCGTGGAACACGGCATCACACCCGTGCGACCGTGGCACACCAGACCCGCGCCGCCCCCGATTCCTTAAGGACGCGCGCGCATTCCGAAAGCGTCGCGCCCGTCGTCATGATGTCGTCAACGACCAGAACCGTCCGTCCCCGGACCCGCTCCGGACGCCGGACGACAATCGTCCCCCGCACGTTCTCCTCCCGCTCCGCCGCCGGCAACGACGACTGCCGCTTCGGGCTCCCCGTACGCGCCAGCACCCCCTCGCCGCACCGCCGGTCGATCCTCCGCGCGAGATCGCGCGCCAGATAGACGCTCTGGTCGTAGCCGCGGTCCCAGCGATGCAGGCGGCGAATCGGGAGCGGCAGCACCGCGTCCACCGCCGCCGAATCCAACCCCGCCATCACCGCCGCCTCCAGATAATCCGCAAGGTCCGCGCGAAGGTGCAGCGCGCGGGCGAACTTGTAGCGATGCAGAAGCTCCCGCGCCGGTCCCTCGAACCGCAACGCCGCGACCGCCGCGTCGATGGGCTTCGGCGCCTCGCCGAAATCCATCGGACGGACGAACGGCAGGCGCATCAGACACGACGAACAGACCAAGCGGTCCGGCCGATCAGCCGAACCGCCGCAGATTTCGCACCGCCTTGGGAAGAGGAGGTCAGAAAAGCTCGCGAGGATACTCACCCTGTTCCACGAGTTGCGCGATCGAAGCCATCACCGACGGCTTGTCTTCGCGATAGGTGACGCCGAACCAACTCGATTCGGTGGGCAGGACGCGGCACTGCGCCTTACCCTCGCGAATGAGTTCATCGACCACGAACGGAATATACCATTCGCTCTTAAGCTCACTTCCCCGCGCGGACAGAAACGCCGGAAACCGCCGTTCCAGTTCGGCCATCAGCGCCGCCGAAAAACCCCAGCAGTTCATCGACACCCTTGCGTCAAGCGGAACGACCGCCGGATGCGCCTCGTCTTCGCGGTTCTCGGCATGATCGCCGGCCCTCACGAGCTTCGTCATCTCGACGACGCCCTTCAGACACCCCTGCCAGTCCACTTCGCAAATGCCGCGCGCAACCGAGCCGTTCTCGCTCAAGGTGCGCGAGAGCCGATAGCCGACCATGCAGAGGGAAAGGGTTGAGGCGGAGGGGGAGGGGGACGAGAGGAATTCGCCCAATCTGGCCATCGCATCGCGCCCGTAGAAGTCATCGGCGTTGATGACCGCAAAGGGTCCGTCCACCAGCTTGCGTGCCGACAGGACGGCATGCGCGGTACCCCAGGGCTTCACCCGCCCTTCGGGCAACGTAAAGCCCTCAGGCAGATCCGAGAGCTCCTGATAGCAGAGCTCGACCGGAATGACCCCCGCGTATTTCGCCGCGATCTTCTCGCGGAACTCCGCCTCGAATTCGCGGCGAATGACGAAAATGACGCGGCCGAACCCCCCGCGGATGGCGTCGAAGACCGAATAGTCCAGGATCGCCTCGCCGGAAGGCCCGACCGGATCGACCTGCTTTAAGCCACCGTAGCGCGAGCCCATGCCCGCCGCAAGCACGACCAAAGCCGGTTTCATCGCTGGCACACCCTTACTTCGCCGTGAGCGCCGCCACGCCGGGGAGCACCTTCCCTTCGAGGAATTCGAGGGAGGCGCCGCCGCCCGTAGAGACGTGGCTCATCTCGGCGGCCTTGCCGCTCTTCTTGACCGCGGAGACCGAATCGCCGCCGCCGATGATCGAGATGCCGCCGTTCTGCTTCACCGTCGCCACCGCTTCGCACACGCCGTAGGTGCCCTTGGAGAGCGGAGCGAACTCGAAGCAGCCCATCGGCCCGTTCCAGACCACCGTCTTCGCGCCCTTGACGGCATCGGCAAAGAGCGCCACCGACTTCGGCCCGATGTCGAGGCCCATCCAACCGTCGGGAATGTCGCCCTCGCAGGCCTTCAGCTGAATGCCGCTCGCGTCCTTCGTCTCCGGGAACTTGTCGGCGATGACGTTATCGACCGGAAGGAGAATCTGAATGCCCTTCGCCTTGGCGGCTTCGAGCATCTCCTTGCAGTAGGCAACCTGCTCGTCCTCGCAGAGCGAGGTGCCGATCTTGATGCCCTGCGCCTTCTTGAAGGTGTAGGCCATGCCGCCGCCGATGATGAGGGTGTCGACCTTGTTGAGGAGCGCCTTCACGACCGCGAGCTTGTCGGGGACCTTCGCGCCGCCCAGAATGGCGACGAACGGACGCACCGGCTTCTCCACCGCATCACCGAGGAACTGGATCTCCTTCTCAAGCAGGAAGCCGGAGACCGCCGGCTGAATATAGTCGGCGATGACCGCCGTGGAGGCATGGGCGCGGTGCGCCGTGCCGAAGGCGTCGTTGCAGTAGATGTCGCCATAAGAGGCGAGCTTCTTCGACATTTCGGCGCGCTCGGCCTTAAGCTCCGCCTTCTTCGCGGCAAATTCCTCATCGGTCAGGTGGATGCCCTTCTTCTCGTCGTCCTTCTTAACCTTGCCGTCTTCGGCCTTGTAGAAGCGGGTGTTCTCGAGGAGCGCGACCTCACCGGGCTTAAGCTGCTTGACGACCTCGTCGGCCGCCATGCAGTCGGGGACGAACTTGACCGCGAGACCGAGCTTCTCGGAGAGCGCCTCGGCGACGGGCTTGAGCGAAAACGCCTCGTTGCCCTCGGCCACCGGCTTTCCGAGCTTGACGCCCTTCGGACGTCCGAGATGCGACATCAGCACCAGCGAACCTCCCTGTTCGAGGACGTACTTGATCGAAGGAAGCGCCGCCACGATACGGGTATCGTCGGTAATCTTGCCGCTGCCGTCCTTGGCCATCGGCACATTGAAATCCACACGCATAACGACGCGCTTGCCCTGGAGCTCGACGTCGCGGAGAGTCTTCTTGTCCATTTTGTGTTTTCCTTTCTGCTGATTGTTGAAAATGAAAATCGGCGGCCACCGAAACTTCGATTGCCGTCGATTCGCTTGCGTTCGACAGCTTTCGAGAGCTATCGGCTGCCTGCAGGCCTTACTTGGCCATCTTGTTGAGCTTGAGCTGCGCGCGGCTCTTCAGGCGGTTCGCCTTGTTCTTGGAGATGATCCCCTTCTTGGCCGCCTTGTCGGCGCCGGAGACGAGCTCCTTGAACTTCTTCGCGGCGACCTCCTTCTCGTTCGCGTCAGCGGCCTTGAAGAGCTTCTTGTGCGCGTCGTGAAGCTTCGCCTTGCAAGACGCATTGCGCGCGCGGGCCTTCTCGTTCTGACGATCGCGTTTCCTGGCGGCGCGGCCGCCCTTTACATTAGCCATGTTCTTCTCACTCCTGTTTCTGAACGTCTCAAACTGGTGGCGAAGGCGGGGATCGAACCCGCGACCCAAGGCTTATGAGTCCTTTGCTCTACCAACTGAGCTACCTCGCCATGGACAAAACGGGTGATATGATATCAAATTTCGTCCCTTTCAGTCAAGGGGGTAAACCCGGCGCGCACAAGCGCCGCTTCGGTGAGCGAGGATGCCGCCGGCGCAGCCGCTTCCAGATGCCGGGCCACATACTTGCCCACGACATCCCCTTCCAGATTCACCTTGTCGCCCACCCGCTTCATCCCCAGCGTCGTCTCCGCCGCCGTGGTGGGAATGAGATCGACTGCAAGAAAATCATCACCGAGCATCGTAATCGTCAGCGACACTCCGTCCACCGCTACCGACCCCTTAAGGACCGACTGCGCCGCCAACACCCGCCCGCAGCGGATCTTCAGCCGGAAGTCGCGCCCCCGCACCTCGCGCGCGACAATCTCACCGCACCCGTCCACATGCCCCTGCACGAGATGCCCCCCGAGCGGTGCCCCCGAAGTCAGCGCCCGCTCCAGATTCACCTTCGCGCCCGGCAGCAGGTTCTTCAGTCCCGTCCGCTCTTCCGTCTCACGCAGGACATCGGCAGTGAATCGCCGAGCATCGCATTTCGCCACCGTGAGACAAACGCCGTTCACCGCAATCGACTCGCCGGGGACGAGCGGCGCCGCCCAGGGACCCGTGCCCGTATCGGGCTCGAAGGCGATTTCAATGACCAGCCCCGCGCCACGCGAGAGCCGCTTCACCGTACCCAGTTTCTGAATCAGCCCCGTGAACATGGCAGAATCAACGCGTCTTCGCTAAACGGTCAAGAACTCCGTTGACGATCGTCCGCGACTTGGGACTTGAAAACCAGTTGACGAGATCGACGGCCTCGTTGATGACCACAGCCGGCGGCACATCGGCGTTTTCAAGCTCCCACGCCCCCAGCCGCAGCACCGCGCGCTCAACCGTACCGAGACGATCCATCGGCCAATCCCCCAAGAGCGCGTTCAAACGTTCATCAAGTTCCGCCCGTGCCGCCAAAACGCCGCGGACGCGTTCATCGGCAAACGCCTGCATCTTGCGTCCGACCTTTTCGCCGCCGAAACCGCCGTCCTCCGCGTCCAGCGTCGGAAGCTGCGCCCAGAAATCGGCAATCATCTCATCGGCCGTCGCCTGCGGATTCAAATCGGCCGCGGTTAGCATCTGAATGGCCCATTCTCTCGCCTGTCTGCGTGTAATTGTCATGACTCCATCCTTTGATCGCGTGTATTATATCATATTGTCCGCCGCTCACAGCCCCGCGAACGGATTACACTTAAACTCGGCTTTCGGTTTCGCGCCTGGCAAGGGGCGCTTCTTGACGGCGATCACCACCGGCTTCGGCTTCTTCGCTGGTGCCACCGGCGCGGCAGCCGCAGGCGCACGCGCCGCCGCCGCGCTTTGCCGCACATAGTCGTCATAGCCGCCCGGATACTGCTTCACCGTTCCGTCACCGTCCAATACCCAAGTGGAGGTGACCACATGGTCAAGGAACTCGCGGTCGTGGCTCACCAAGAGCAGCGTCCCGCCGTAGGCCAAAAGCTGCTCCTCCAAAAGCTCCAGGGTTTCGATGTCGAGGTCGTTCGTCGGCTCGTCCATGATCAGCAGGTTGGCCGGTTTCAGGAAGAGCTTCGCGAGCATCAGCCGCGCCCGCTCGCCGCCCGAGAGCGCCTTCACCGGCGTACGCACGCGCTCGGGCGCGAAGAGAAAGTCGGCCAGATACGAATAAACGTGCTTCTTAACCCCGCCGACGATCACCTCGTCACGATCAGAGGCGATGTTCTCGCCGACCGTAAGCTCGTCCTTGATTTCGCCGCGCAGCTGGTCGAGAAACGCCATCTCAATGTTCGTGCCGACGCTCACCGAACCGGCCGTGGGCTTGAGCCGCCCCGTGAGCAAATTGATAAGCGTCGTCTTGCCCGCCCCGTTCCGCCCAAGGATGCCGATCCTTTCGCCACGCAGGACATCAGCGGTGAAGTGAGAAAAGAGAAAAGAGGTGGAGGTGGAGGCGGAGGTGGAATACGCAAAGCCCAGATTGCGGATTTTAAGGACCTTCATCCCGCCAGCCGCCGCGGTATCGATTTTGAGCGACGCCGTTCCCAGCGCCTGTCGCCGCGCGGCGAATTCCTCGCGCAATTTCATGAGCGCCGCCACCCGCCCTTCATTGCGCGTGGTGCGCGCCTTCACGCCGCGGCGAATCCACGCCTCCTCCTCGGCAAGTTTCTTCTCCTTGCGCGCCCAATAGACGGCCTCGTCCGCCAGGAGCTCCGCCTTGCGCTTCACGAACGTGGGGTAGTCGCATTCCCAGCCCGAAAGTTCGCCGCGGTCGAGATCGAAGATCTTCGTCGCCACCGCCTTCAGAAACCGCCGGTCGTGGGTGACGACGAGGACCGCCATCTCGCGCTGACGGCGGATCATCCGCTCCAGCCAATCGATCGTCTCGATATCGAGATGATTGGTCGGTTCGTCCAAGAGCAGGATATCGGGTTGAGACAAGAGCGCGCGTTCGAGCCGCGCCTTGCGGATTTGCCCGCCGGAAAGCCCCGCCTCGCCCTCGACCTTCTGGGTCACATACTCGATCTTGAGATGCGGCGCGCGCACGATCTCGCCAGCGTCGGGTTCGAGCAGTCCCGCCATCACCTTGAAGAGCGTCGATTTCCCCTCGCCATTGCGCCCCGTTACGGCCGCGCGCATCCCCTTGGCAACGGAAAGCGACACGCGATCCAAGACCTTCGGCCCGCCGAAGGCGAGCGACACATCTTTCAACGACAGCAGAAAATCGCTCATCAGCCGAGTATCTTCGCTGCGAAATCGTCGAGCGCCGGAAGCTCCAGCGACTCCGCCGCGCCCGCGTCGATCGCCGCGGCGAACTGCGGGTCGATCGGGAGCCGCACCGAGGCGGGAATATCAAAGCGCGCGGCCAGCGCTTCGGCCTTCGATTCGCCGAAGAGCGCGATTTCCTTGCCGCAGTCGGGACACTTCAGGTAGCTCATGTTCTCCACCAGCCCGAGGACGCGCTTCTTCATCATCCCCGCCATCTTCACCGACTTCGAGACGATAAGCTCCACCAGTTCCTGCGGCGAAGAGACGACGACCACCCCGTCAACCGGCAGCGACTGAAAGACCGTGAGCGGCACGTCCCCCGTCCCCGGCGGCATATCGACGAAGACGAGATCGAGCTCGCCCCAATGGACATCCGTCCAGAACTGCTTGACCGTCCCCGCGATCACCGGCCCGCGCCAGACCACCGGATCGGACGGATCCTCGACCAGCATATTGAGCGACATCACGCGAATCCCCGCCGTCGTCACCGCCGGCTCAATGCCGTCCTCGGTCTGATAGGCGCCATGCGCAATGCCGAACGCCTTGGGGATCGACGGCCCCGTGATATCCGCGTCGAGAACGCCCACCTTGAGCCCGCGCTTCATCGCCGCCACCGCCAGCATCGTGGTGACGAAGCTCTTGCCGACGCCGCCCTTGCCGCTCGCGACCGCAATCACGCGCCCCACCTTCGAGTGCGCGTTAAGTTTCGCCGCAAAATCAAATTCCGCCTTACGCTCGCCGCAGTTCTTGCCGCAGGTCGAGCAATCATGTGTACAGTTTTCGCTCATAACTAAGAGGTTCAGAAGTTCAAAAGCAACACGAAGACGGCGGGCGCGAAGAGGAGCGAATCGAGCATATCGAGGACACCGCCCATCCCGTTCGTGATCTTCCAGGTCGAAGAATCCTTGACGCCGACCCAGCGCTTGAACTTCGATTCCACGAGATCACCGGCCGTCCCCACGAGCGCCGCCGTCACGCCAAAGAAAATCGCCTTGCCGACACCGAAATGCGTAATGCCGATAAACGCACACGAAACAACCGACGAGAAGACAATCGACCCCAAAAGCCCTTCCCAGCTCTTGCCGGGCGAGATCGAGGGACAGAGCTTGTGATTGCCGCCTTTCATCAGTTTCGCGGACGAAAGCCCGAACGCGAAGCCACCGACATCGGAGAACTTGATAATCGCCAGGACGTAAAGGAGCATCAAGTTGCCGTGGCGGGTGGCGATCTCCGGTATGGCCAGCAAACCGAACGCGATTACGACATAGCCGAGGACATAGCCGAGAAGCCGAAGATCCCGCACCTCCGACGCTTTCGGAAACTTCTTGGCGAAGAGCGTCGTGTACTCACCATACGCGAGCAGGATCAGCACCGCGACTACCGGCAGGAACCAATCGACGGGAAGGAAGACGATAAGCGACACCACGCCTGCGCCGATTGTCAGCCCCGTAAGCACCCGCTTCAAGACCGAGCTCACCTGCTCAACCTCCTCGACTTCCTCAACCTTCTCCGAATCAGATATTGATTCGGAGCGTCGTCTCGCGCGCAGGTCCGACCGAAAGGACGCCAAGCTGGCCACCGCAGATTTCAAGGATGCGGTTCACATAGGCCTTGGCGTTCTCAGGGAGTTCCGAGTAGTCGGTTATATGCGAGGTCTCGCACTGCCAGCCGGGCATTTCCTCATAGACGGGCTCGCAATCCTTGAGCGCATCGAGATCGGCCGGGAAGGTCTGGTAAACGAAACCGTCCTTACGGCGATAGCCGGTGCAGATCTTGACCACGGGGAAGGTGTCGAGGACATCGAGCTTGGTCATCGCCCAGAAGTCGATGCCGTTCACGCGGCGCGCAAAGCGTGCGACCACCGCGTCAAACCAGCCGCAACGGCGGGGACGCCCGGTGGTGGCGCCGAACTCGCCGCCGCGCTGACGCAGGGTCTCGCCGTCCTGATCCAGAAGCTCGGTGGGGAACGGGCCCTCGCCGACGCGCGTCGTATAGAGCTTGAGAACGCCAATCACGCGATCGATCGACCGCGGCGAAATCCCGGAGCCCGTACACGCGCCGCCCGCCGTGGGGTTCGAGCTCGTCACGAAAGGATAGGTGCCGAAGTCGATATCGAGCATCGTGGCCTGCGCCCCCTCGAACAGGAGCGACTTCTTCGCTTCCAGGTTCTCATGCAGGAACTGGATCGTATCCGACACATACGGCATGAGCGCCGGAACCATCGGCGTATAGAGCTTGACCATCTCCTCCGCATCCAGCTCCTGTGCACCGAGGGACTTGAGCTTCAGATTCGCCTCGACGACCTGATCGCGGACGAGATCGAGGAAGTTGGGCTTCAGGATATCGCCGACGCGCATGCCATTGCGCCCGACCTTCGCGGCATAGGCGGGGCCGATGCCGCGGCCCGTCGTCCCGATCTTCTTTCCCTCGGGACGGGCGGCCTCCTCGGCCTTGTCGATGGCACGATGCCACTGCATCACCATCTGCGCACGCTCGGAAATGTGAAAACGGCCCTTCAGCTCAAAACCCCAGCTCTTCACCTGGTCGAGCTCCTTCATGAGGTCGAAGGGATCCATCACCACGCCATTGCCGATGACACAATGCTTACCGTTGTGGAGAATGCCGCTCGGCACGAGATGGAGAACATACTTCTTGTCGCCGACGACGACCGTGTGCCCCGCATTGGACCCGCCCTGGAAGCGAACGACGACGTCCGCCTCCTCGGTCAGGAAATCGATAACCTTGCCCTTGCCTTCATCGCCCCACTGGGCGCCAACGAGTACAGTATTCATAACCGTGATATTATACCAAATTTTCCGTCCCCGGTCGGCGGCAAACAAAAAAGGAAGAGGGCGGAAGGCCAACCGCCCTCTGCCCTCAATCCTCGATTTTCCGATCGGAATCAGAAAATGCCCTGCGCCATCATGGCGTCGGCGACCTTCACGAAGCCGGCGATGTTGCCGCCCGCGACGAGGTCGTAGCCGAGACCGTAGTCCTTCGCGGCCTTCGCCGAGACGTCGTGGATCGTCTTCATCATCTTCTTGAGCTGGTCATCGACCTCCTCCGCCGTCCAGACGAGACGCTCGGAGTTCTGCGCCATCTCGAGAGCCGAGACGCCCACGCCGCCGGCGTTCACCGCCTTCGACGGAGCGACGATCATGCCCTTCTGCTGACGGAGGAAGTTCAGCGCGTCATTCGTGGTCGGCATATTGGCGACCTCGATGTAGTACTTGACGCCCGACTTCGCGATCTTCTTCGCCCACTCGAGGTTGACGTCGTTCTGGGTCGCGGCCGGCATGTAGATATCGACGTCCTTGACGCCCCAGCACTTCGTGCCCTTGACGAACTTGCAGCCGAACTTCTTCGCGTAGGGCTCGCAGTGCATCGGGTCCTTCGCGCGCATCTCGAGGATGAAGTTGAGCTTCTTCTCGGTGTTGACGCCCTCGGGATCGTGGATGTAGCCGTCAGGACCGGCGAAGTAGGTGACCTTCGCGCCGAGCTGCATCGCCTTCTTCATGATGCCCCAGCCGACATTGCCGTAGCCGGAGATCGCGATGCGCTTGCCCTCGATCACATCACCCTCGTGCTTGAGGACTTCCTGCAGATAATAGACCGCGCCGTAGCCGGTCGCCTCGGGACGGATGAGCGAGCCGCCGTAGCTGAGACCCTTGCCGGTGAGGACGCCGTTCTCCCAGACGCCCTTCAGGCGGCGATACTGGCCGAAGAGGTAGCCGATCTCGCGGCCGCCCACGCCCATGTCGCCGGCGGGAACGTCCACATCCGGGCCGATGTAGCGGTAGAGCGCCGTCATGAACGCCTGGCAGAAGCGCATGACCTCCGCCGGGCTCTTGCCCGCGGGATCGAAGTCCGAGCCGCCCTTGCCGCCGCCGATCGGAAGACCGGTGAGCGAGTTCTTGAAGGTCTGCTCGAAGCCGAGGAACTTGATGATGCCGGGATAGACGTTCTTCTGGAAGCGGAGACCGCCTTTATAAGGCCCGATCGCGCCGTTGAACTGGCAACGATAGCCGATGTTGGTGTGGGTCTCGCCCTTGTCGTCGGTCCAAACGACGCGGAACGTGAACATGCGTTCGGGCTCGACCATGCGCTTCAAGAGGTCGGCCTTCTTGTACTCGGGATGCTTGTCGATGACCGGGCTCAGGGAGGAGAGCACTTCCTCGACGGTCTGAACGAACTCGGGTTCGCTCGCATGCTTTTCGCGGACATACGCGATGGTCTCTTCGACGTACTTGTTCAGCTTCTTCATTTTCTGCGGTTTTCCTTGTTGGGTTAGAGTTTATCTGGTTAAAAGGTAAGATTTTATCGGGAACGCGACTGGCGTTTGAGTGGAGAGTATATCAAATTTCATCTCGCCAATGCAAGGATGCTAGTTACCGAGGTCGGTCTTGGCCGTCACCTGCCGCGGACGCTCGTAACAGGCGAAGAGCGCATCGGTGAACTGGCGATTCGGCGCCTTCGTGAAGAAACTCACGAGCGGCACGATCACGAACCCCGCCAGCATCGCCACCGCGCCGCAGTTGATCGGCGACTGCAGGACCTTCGGCAAGGTCGAGCGCGCAACCATATCCCAGATCATCAGCCCCGAACCAAAGGCAAACGACACCCAGCACGCCGCCTTCGTGGTCCCCTTCCAATAGAGCGAATATAGGAACGGCGCGAGGAAGCTCCCCGCCAGCGCTCCCCACGAAATGCCCATCAGCTGGGCGATGAAGGTGATGGAGCTGTGGTGCTGGATCATCGCCAGCACTGCCGAAATCGCGATGAAGACGACGATGAAAAACCGTATCAACAACACCTCCCGCTCGCTCTTCATCCGCGGCGCGAACGACTCCTTGATGAAGTCGGTCGTCAGCGTCGAGCTAGAAGTGATGACGAGCGAGGACAAGGTGGACATCGAGGCCGAGAGTACGAGGATCACCGTGAGCGCGATAAGCCCCGGCCCCAGATTTTCGAGCATCGCCGGAATGATCGCGTCAAATCCGCCCTTGGGCAACAACGCTCCGTTCGCCCCCTGGACCAGCCCCACCTGATCGCCGAAGATCCGCCCGAAGCCGCCGAGGAAATAGCAACCTCCCGCAATTACGAAGGCGAAGAGCGTGGAGATCACCGTCCCCTTCCTGACGGCTTCTTCGTTCTTGATGGCGTAGAACTTCTGCACCATCTGCGGAAGCCCCCAGGTGCCGAGCGAGGTGAGGATGACGACGAATAGGAGCCCCAGCGGATCGGGACCGAAGAACGAATTAAAGATGCCCGGCGTCGTCGCCACCGCCGGATCGTTCACTCGCGCCAGCGCGTCCAACGCCGCCGTGAACCCGCCCTTCGAGGCGATGACCGCGGCAATCACCGCCACGAGCCCCACGAGCATAATGAGCCCCTGGATAAAATCGTTGATGGCGGTCGCGAGATACCCGCCCGCGATGACATAGATCGCCGTCAGCACCGACATGAGGACGATGCAGACGGTATAATCGATCGAAAACGCCATCCCGAAGAGCCGCGAAAGCCCGTTGTAGAGCGAGGCGGTATAGGGCACCAGGAAGACGAAGATGATGACCGAGGCCACGATCTTGAGCGCCCGCGAATCGAAGCGACGGCCGAAGAACTCCGGCATCGTCGAAGCGTCGAGGTGCTGCGAGAGCAGGCGCGTACGCCGCCCGAGCACCGTCCAGGCCAATAGCGAGCCAATGAGCGCATTGCCGATTCCCGCCCAGGTGGCGGCGATGCCGTAGCGCCAGCCGAACTGCCCGGCGTAGCCCACGAAGACGACGGCGGAGAAGTAGCTCGTCCCGTAGGCGAAGGCGGTGAGCCACGCGCCCACCGACCGCCCGCCGAGCACGAACCCGTCCACCGACCCCGCCCCCTTGCGGCATTTAAACCCGATTCCCAGCAATACCGCAAAGTAAACGGCCAGCATCAACAGTTTCATCACCACTCCCTCCGATTACAAAAGGCGCGGCAGAATGCTGCCGCGCCCGCTTCATTCATCCCAAGACACCCGGCCTCCGCCGGGACGCCTTATTTCTTGACGAGCTTGCGAACGGCCTTATGCGAGCAGAACGTCCGCTCGGTATAGAGCTTCGCGCGCCAGCCCTCGCCCTTCTTGACGAGCTTGATGGCCTGAATCCAGGGCGAGTTGAACGGGAAGAGCTTTTCCACGCGGACACCGTAGCTGTCGCGGGTGACCGTGAAGTTGCCGGCAATGTTCTTGCGCCCGTTGTCGATCGCCAGCACCTTGCCCTCGAAATCCTGAAGGCGGAACTTGTCGCCTTCCTTGATCTTGATCGAGACGCGGACGATGTCGCCGGCGCGGAACTCGGGATAGTTCTTGGACGCGAGCGACGCGGTCTGCTCGGCGTTGATCTTGTCAATCAGCTTGATACCCATGATTCACCTCCTTAGGCGGCAGGAGCCGCTTCCGCCGCCGACTTCGCCTCGGTCTTCGGTTTCGCTTTGGTCGCGTGATGCGGCTTCAGGTTGGGGTTCTTGGCGCGGCGGATGAGCGACGCGACCGTCGCAGAGGGCTTGGCGCCCTTCGACAGCCAGTAATCGACCCGCGCGAGATCGATCTTGAAATTGTTCTCCTTGACCTGGGTGTCGTAGGACCCGAGGATCTCCAGGAACTTGCCGTCACGGGGCGAACGCTCGTCCGCCGCGACGATACGATAAGTCGCGTGGTTGGTGCAACCGGTGCGACGCATTCTGATCTTGACCATTTGCTTTCACTTCCTTTTGGATGAATGAATTGGCGCGTAGTATATCATATCCGCCGTCCGCGCGCAAGGGGTGAAAAGATAAACGCAAATTCGCGTCCCTTCCCCATCGCTCAGTCCAGTAGCGAGGCGAGATCGTCGTAGGAGAGCTTCTCGACGATGGCCGCGTCGGAAGTGGAGACGGTCGCGGCGATGACCGCCTCCTTGCGGCGCTGCAGCGCCAACACCTTCTCTTCGATCGAATCGGCCGCGATGAGCTTGACCACATAGACGCGCTTCTGCTGCCCGATCCGATGCGCCCGGTCGGTCGCCTGGTTCTCCACCGCCGGATTCCACCACGGATCGTAGTGCATCACCATATCGGCGCCCGTCAGCGTCAGCCCCGTTCCGCCCGCCATCAGCGAAATGAGGAAGACGGGGATCTTCGCGTCGCGGTTGAAGCGGTTCACCTCGCCGAGCCGGTCCTTGGTGGATCCGTCGAGATAGCAATAGGGGATGCCCGCCTTGTCCAGCTCCTCCCGAAGAACGGCGAGTTGCGAGACGAACTGCGAAAAGACCAGCACGCGATGGCCGCCGTCCATCGCCTCGTCGAGCTGCTCCAGAAACGCCTCCACCTTGCCGCGGCTCGCGATGCGGCGAAGCTTCATCAGCAGCGCCAGCATCTGGAACTTCGTCTTCGCGCCGCGACGCTCCTTCTGGAGCACGGCATTGTATTCCCGCTGGGTCTCCTCGCTCATCGGGCAGTACGAGACCTTGACCAGCTTCGGCGGCAGATCCTTCGCCACCGTCTCCTTGAGCCGACGCAGGATAAAGGGATGAAGCTTGCGTTTGAGCCGCGCCTGCGCGTCCTCGGCCAACATGCCGCCGGCGGCGATGGGATCCTCGTAGCCGAGCTTGAAGCTGTCGTAATCGCCCAGGTAGTCACACATCAGGAAGTCGAAGATGCTCCAGACGTCGGCGACCGAGTTCTCGACCGGCGTACCCGTGAGCACCAGCCGCTGACGGCACCGGATTCCCTTGGCGGTCACCGCGTTGCGCGTACGGCGGTTCTTGATGTGCTGCGCCTCGTCCAGCACGACCGCGGCGAATTCCTGCGCGGCATACGCCGCCTCGAAGTCGCGCTGCAAGAGCGCATACGAGGTGACCACGAGATCGGCCGCGGCGATTTCGCCGAAACGCTGCGCGCGATCGGGTCCCGAAACGACCAGCACCTTGAGCTGCGGCGTAAACCGCTGCGCCTCCGCCTCCCAGTTACGGACGAGCGAGGTAGGACAGACGATCAGCGAAGGGAGGCGTTCGCCCGGCGCAAGGGCGAGCCGCGGCAATGTAAGCCACGCGAGCGTCTGCAGGGTCTTCCCGAGCCCCATCTCGTCGGCCAGCAGCCCCGAGAGCCCGGCCTTCTCCAGAAAGCGCATCCAATAGACGCCCTGCTTCTGATAGGGGCGCAGCACCCCGTCAAGCTCGCCGAGCGCCACTGGCTCGAAACGCGCCCCCGCCTCGCGATTCCGCGCCGCCGCCGTCTCCCGCCAACGGACGGCCTCGTTATCCTCGACCTCCACCGCCCCGAGCTCGTCCAGCGACGACTTCACATAGGCGGCGTGAATGCCCTTCACGCGGAAACCGCCGTCCGCTCCGCCCGTCGCCCGGGCGGCGACGTCGCGGAAGACCTCGTGCATCGCCTCGACTGCGGCAGTGTCGAAAAGCGTGACGGCTCCGTCCTTGAGGATATAGGCGTCACCGCGATTGAGCGCCGCCTGGATTTCCACGGGCGAGACCGTACCCTTCCCCGCCTCAAAGGTGTAACTCACCTCAAAGTCATCGCCGACGTCCTTCACCTTCACGACCGGCACCACATAGGCCATCGACTCCGTGAGTGCCATCAGCCGATCGGAAAGGTCCACCCGCCAGCCGCGCCGCCGCAGAGTCGGGAGGCCGGTACCGAGGAAGTTGAGCACCTTCTGCGGATCGGTGAGGAAGAGCTTGAGCGCCGGCGCTTCATTCGCAGAGCCGCTCCCGTAACCGCGCTCGAAACCGAAGCGTTCGACCAGCTGAACCGCCGCGCGCTCGGCACCAAGCGAACGGACACGGCGCACCAGCGGGTCGGCGGGATCTTCGAGGTAAACGACATGCTCGGACTGCGGCGAGCAGACGGGAAGTTCGATTTCGCCGTACCAAGCGTCAATCTCAATGGAAAGGGAGGCGCGCGAGCCGGAAACGAAGGCGAAGAACTTGGGCGCCATCTCCACCTCGATGAACTCCGCGCCCACCTCTCCGCCCTCCTCGCCCTCCTCAACCCCCTCAACCTTCTCAACCTCGTCCTCCGGCATCTCGCGGACGACGAGAGCGATGCCGACGGCAACCACATGCGGACAGACCTGTCCCAGCTTCTGGTTGGCATAACACGGGCAGAACGAGCGGATGCGCCCGCCGGGCTCAAGATGGAACCTGACTGGCATCTCCCAGCCGGAGGGCTGGTTGATCCTGCCGGTCACCTCCAGCTTCTCGTCATCGTAGGCGACCTGCACCACATCACCGGAGTTGACGATCGCCATCCCCTGGTTGAAGACGTCGTCCCCGCCCCATTTGCGCAGTTCGTCAAAGGTAATGCCGCTTGTCATTTAAAGGTTGCAAAGTCAACTGATGAAATCATTGGCCTTGAATTATACCACAATCCGCCGCGGGACGCGGACAGCGTGAGCGAAATGACGGAAAGCGCAAGATAAATCGCGAAGATCCACGGCCAGGCGCCGTCCCCGAAAGCCATCAGCCGTCCGCTCGCCTGATTGCACCCCACCTGGGCGACATTGGCGAGAAAGTTCGTGAAGCCGATCGCGCTCGCCATATAAAGCGGCGGCACGCATTCCTTGACCCCCGTCAGCAGGACGCTCGTCACGCCATACCCGGCGCCGATCAGCAGATACGCCGTCCGTGCGACGGCAAGCCCGGGGGAGGACAGCGCCAAAAGTCCGAAGCCGAGCGCAAGCGCCGCGCCACCCCAGACGAAGAACGGCCGACGCCGATTGCCGAGGTGCAGACAAATACTCCCCGAGAACACCATTCCGAACATGACCACCCAGTTCATTTCCGAAACGATCGAAACCTCCCCCGTCCGCCGCGCGAAAGGCGTAGCCACGACGCAAAGGAAACTCCAATAAACGGCGATGTTCAGCGCGGCAATCACCATCGCCCGGCGCGCCGCCGGATGACGAAAACTCGCCAGCATTCCACGCCAGGGAAAGGCCTCGCGAACCGCGCTCGCGCCCATAGGGCGCGCGCTCCGCCAGGACGGCATCACCAGGACGATCGACGCCGCCAGGGCCAAGGTCGCGAAGTTAAGCGCGCGCGCAGCATGCTGCCAGCTTCCGCACCATCCTTCCAGCGACGGGAAAACCGCGCTCGCAGCCAATGTGCCGCCGTAGCTAAAGATATAGAAGATGCCGAGCAACGCAGCGAAATATCGGCGGTCGAACGACACATCGAGAAACTTCAACATCGACAGATAAACCATCGTTCGGCCGCCGCCATTAATGAACTCGCCTGCCAGCAACAGGGGAAGATCAGCCGACTCATGAACGGGAAGATACCCGACGATCTGCAGCAGCGTACCGAGCAAGAGCATCTTCAGCCAGCCGAACCGATCGACCGCCACGCCACCGAGACCGATGAACGCCATACATCCCACCACTCCGGCGCTTGGCAACAGCGCGACCTGCGCCGGTGAAAATCCGTATTCGGCCGCAATGCGCTCAAAGACCATTCCGGGGACAGCCACTCGGCTCGTCGCCCCCAGCATATAAACGGCCCCTCCGAGAACGGCCGCCAGACAACCGCGCTTCGACCAACCCGTCAGAATCAATGACTTCTCCATAACGGGAAGTATAGCAAAAAGCCAAATGCAGAACTATATCAATTGACCCTCACCGTGTACGCGGAAGCGATGATCTCGCGGATCTCGGCGAGCGTCCGGACGGAATTGAGGCGCGCCCGCAAGGCCGCCGCACCCGGGCGGCCGCTGAAATAACGAAAGAGATGAACGTGCATCTTCACCGACGCAAACGCATCCTCGCTCGGGATATGGTCGTCCGGAAAATGTGCCGCCAGCTGCCGCCGAAACGCGAGGATCAGTTCGAGATGCCGACGGCAGACCGCCGCCGAATCGACGAAATCCGGAGCCGCCATGCCCTTCAGATGCGCGAAAACCGCCGGATTCGCCAGCGCCGCGCGCCCGACCATCAGCCCCTGAACGCCCGTCGCCGCCATCGCCGCGGCGCTTTTCCGATCGACCACGCTGCCATTACCGATGACGGGGATGGGCGAACGGCGGACGAGTTCGGCAAGCTTCTCCAGATGCACCGGCCCGCCGTGCATCTCCGAAGTGTAGCGCGCGTGAACGACAAGCTCCTTCGCGCCCGCCGCCGCCGCCGCATCCGCGATCTCGAAAACCGTATCACACTGCGGATGCGGCCCGAGCCGCGTCTTGACCGTGACCGGCAACGAGGTGTTTTCGACCATCGCCTTCACGAGCCGCCCGATCTTCGCGGGATCCTTCACCAGCGCCGCCCCCGCGCCGCACCGCGTCACCTTCGTCATCGGGCAGCCGGCGTTCAGGTTCAGCGCCACCACGCGCTTCTGCGCCCGTGCGGAGAGGCGCTGCTCGACGACTGCCGTCCCCGCCGCCAGATCCTCCTCCGTAGCGCCGAAAAGCTGGCACACTACCGGACCTTCGCCCTCCATCGTCTCCAGCAGATGCTCCGTCGGCGACGAACCGTAGCGGAGCCCTGCGGCACTCACCATCTCGGTATAGGCGCGGTCGGCGCCGCCCGCGCAGGCGAGAGTGCGAAACGGCGCATCGGTAAAGCCCGCAAGCGGCGCGAGATCGAACCGCATCACGGCCTGCTCCCCTTCACGTGATCGAAGAAAGGATCGGCATATTCGTCGTTTTCGCCGCGCGCGGCAAACGAGACGTACGCCGGCGCGCCCCAACCCGTGCCGGGATTGCGGCCGAAGACCGCAAGATCGACGCGACTCACCCCGTTGAGCCGGGTGCGGTCGATGGCGATGCGCGCGCCCCGCGGCCCCAGCGGAGTAACCGCCGCCGCGCAGGCGGGATCGTGGACTATGCGGAAGACGAGCTCCTGCGCACCCGTCGCCCGCACGGTAAAGGCGCGGTTCGTATCGGCGCTCCGCAGGAAAAGCGCCCACGCCCCGTAGCTGGCGTAGGTAAGTTCGGGGAGCGCGGGTTCATCCGCGACCTTGAGCGAACCGACGCCGGTCACCGCCACCACCGGCGGAAGCTCCTCGGGGCGAAGGCCGCCGGCAAGGCGCTTCAGGCGCGGCAGATCGAGCGCTCCGGCGGAAAACGCCGTCGGGTGCGCGGCCGGGGTGAGATACGCCTCTTCGTCGGCAACGCCCTTGAGCGACTTCCTCAGGAGCGTGAAGATCGTCGGCGCCAGCATGCCGCGCTTCACCGCCGCCGCCTTCGTCTCGCGCGGCAGCGTACGGCTCGCCTCCAACGCCGCCCGCAAGTAGGGCTGGTCGGACCAGCTGCTCCCCGCCGTCACCAGCCAGTAAGGCGTCATCGAGGGGAAGACGTCGCCCAGCGTCCCCGAGGGCGGCGCATCCTGGTGCGCGGGGAAGAACCACAGCTGATTCGAACGGTACATCTCGGCGACGGCCTTGAGCTGACGGGCCTGGGTCGTCATCAGCGCGCGCGGAATCGACCGCCAGAACTCGCCGCCGAGAATCGCCCGCGAGGCGTTGCCGAAGACCGGATAGGGGAAAAGCATGTTTGGCGCGTCGAGATGGAGCGAACGACGGCGGAGACCATCATCGAAGACGATTTCCGTGAGCCCCGGGAAATCGGCAAGCTTAAGCTGCGAGTGGCCGGCATCGCGGTTCACGTAAAGGTCGCCGGAATTGCCCTGTGCGGAAATCTCCGCCAGTTCCAGCCGCACCGCGTGGACACTGAGATTCGTCTGCCAGGCGAGGGCGCTTTCGTGAATGACGACGCGGTCGCCGAAGGCGCCCACCTCCGCCGCAGGGAGGAGCGAGGCAGCAAGAACGGCACCGCAAAGCCAGGTCATTTTCCGAGGCGCATCCAGCCGGGCAGCTTCACCAGCTTCGCCTCGCGGCTCTGGTTGGTGGAGAGCGAACGGGAAGTGCCGATCGACGGCGACTCCAGCGCCTGCAACCGCGATAACAGCGCCTGCTGGCTCATGGCCTGCCGCTGACGCATCGCCTCGCTCTTCTCGCGCTCGGCGACAAGCTCCTTTTCGCGCAGCTGCAGCTTCTGCCGCATGGCCTCGTTCTCGTTGCGCAGTTCCGTGAGATCCTTGGCGCTGGAGATGGTGCGCTTGAGTTCGCGCTCGCCATCCGCCAGCTTCGCCTCCAGAACGCGAATCCGATCGGCGGCATCCGCCGCCGCCTTGTCGGCCGCGCGCTTGGTCTCGCCGAGCTCCTGGCGGAGCTGGGCGGTGCGGGGGTCCTCGGGACGCTCGACGAGCGCCTTGCGCGTCATGTCCTCGATATTCGCGCCCGCGCGCTTCACCAGCTCGCGGCGACGCTCCAGAAGCCGTTCGGCACGCGCCTCATGGCGACGACGGAACTCTTCCGCATCCTGCTTCTCGGCCTCCAAGAGCACGGCAAGCTCCTCGGCCTCCTTGGTCATGATCGAATAGACGGCCGCCTGCACGTTCGCCACTTCGCTCGCCGCCTGCGGCAGACGCCGCAATTCGTCTTCCAACGCCTTGACCTGTTCGTTCAGCTTCAGCTCGCGGTCAACGGCATCCTTGGCCGAGGTCTCCAGCTTCACCGCCGCATCCTTTGCCGCCGCCTCGGCCTCTGCAAGCTTACCCTCAAGCCCGACAATCCGCTGACGGAGTTCGGCCGCCGCCTTGGAAGCCGCGTCCAGCTTCGCCTGAAGATCGCCGGAATGACGGCGCTCCTCTTCAAGGATGCCTTCCAGTTCCCTGACCCTCGTCTCGTCCACGACGGTCTTGACCACTTCCTTCTCCACAATCTTCTCGACCGGCACCTCTACGACCTTTTCGACGATCTTCTCGACCGGCACCTCCACGCGCTTCTCGACGACCTTCTCAACCACCTTTACTTCCCGCTCGTCCTTCTCAACCTCATCGGCCTTCTCGACCTTCTCCTCCCCGAACGGCTCCCGCACCTCAATCATCTTCGCCACCGGCGGCAACCGACCGGAAGCCAACAAAGCGGCGGCAGCGGCCTGGTTGAACGGCCCGCGGGGATTGCCGTCGCCGATGTCAATCGAAAAGCGCATATCCAGAAACGGCACTTCCTCCACGCGCTTCCAGATGACATTGTCATCCGAAATCTCCTGGCCCGGCTGAATTCGCCCCAAGCGAGCCCACTCAACGAGCTTCGCTTCGGTCTCGGGACCGAAGGTCTCGTCCTGCGTGCGCAAGTACCATTTCACTTCGTTCATCGTCTGCCTCCGAAGAATCCGCCGAAACCATGCTTCTTAGCCGCCGAAAGCTCGCGCCGCGCGGCATTCTCGAGCGCCGCCAGTTTCGCAGGATCGGCATCCTTGAAAATCCCGCTCGCAATCCGCCGCGGCGGAGGCGTATGGATGGCCTCCACCACCTCGGGAACGACCACCGTCGTGCGCGGAGGCGGCGGCACTTCCTTCACCACTTCCTTCTCGACGATCTTCTCGACGATCTTTTCGACCGGCACCTCCACGCGCTTCTCGACGATCTTTTCGACGATCTTCTCCACCGGCTTCTCGACGATCTTCTCGACAATCTTCTCGACCGGCACCTCCACGCGCTTCTCGACGATCTTCTCCACAATGCGATCCACCGGAACGGTAACGCGCTTTTCCACGATCTCCGGCGGCGGATCCTGATCGACGGGGAGCTCGTGCAGGCGATAGATCTTCGCCCCCTTCGGCACCTCGTGATCGTTCGCAAGGCGAATAACCAGCTGGCGGTGGAACGGGCCAAAGATCTTCCCCGGCTCCGTCTCGACCAGCCACTTCATCTCCAACTCGGCGAGCAGCTGCGGCGGCATCCACGAGATGCGGTCCTGCGAGATATAGCCGGTCGGCTCTACACGCCCGTCCTTGACCCAATCGATGAGCGTGGCGACCTCGGCGGGACCGTAAACCGTCCCGTCCTCGGTCTTCACGTACCAGCTTGCGTTCGCTCCCATCGCGCCTCCTTAGAACTGCACGGGGGTGACGTGCCAGATGTCCTTCGCGTACTCCATCACCGCGCGGTCGGACGAGAAGCGGCCGGAGCGCGCGATGTTGACGAGCGACTTGCAGTTCCACGCCGTGCGGTCACGATAAGTGGCATCCACGCGATCCTGCGCCTCGCAGTAACTGCGGAGGTCGGCGAGGAGCATGTAGTAGTCGTTGTAGTCGAGGAGATTGCGGAGAATCGGATCGAAGAGCCCGGGCTCCAGCAGCGAGAACACGTTCTGGCGGATCATGTCGAGCGCCAGCTTGATCTCGGGATCCTTCTTGTAGTAGTCGCGCGCCACGTAGGTCGGACGCCGCTTCGCCACGTCCTCGGTCCGCATGCCGAAGAGGAACATGTTCTCGTCGCCGACTTCCTGGTTGATCTCGACGTTCGCGCCATCGAAGGTGCCGAGCGTCAGGGCGCCGTTCATCATGAACTTCATGTTGCCGGTACCCGACGCCTCCATGCCCGCAAGCGAAATCTGCTCGGAGACCTCGGAGGCCGGCATGATCTTCTCGGCGAGCGAAACGCGGTAGTCGGGAAGGAACGCGACGGAGAGCTTGCCGCGTGTCTTCGGGTTCGCGTTGACGACGCCCGCGATGCCGTGGATAAGGCGGATGATGAGCTTCGCCATATAGTACCCGGGGGCCGCCTTCGCCGCGAAGATGAACTGCCGCGGCACGGGATCGTACTTCGGATCGTTCAGAAGACGATTGTAGAAGATGATGATGTAGAGCGCCAGCAGGAGCTGCCGCTTGTATTCGTGAAGGCGCTTCACCTGCACGTCGAAGATGGCATCGGGATTGAGGGTGATGCCGAGGTTCTTCGAGGCCCAGCGCGCAAGCTGCCCCTTGTTGGATTGCTTGATCTTCTCCAACGCCGAAAGAAAGGCCTTGTCGCCGGCAAACTTCTCCAGCTTCTTAAGCTGATCGAGATGAACGATCCAGTCGTCGCCGATCGACTCGGTGATGAGCTGGGAGAGAGCGGGATTCGCCTTGAGGAGCCACCGGCGCGGCGTGATGCCGTTGGTGACGTTATGGAACTTCTCCGGCCAAAGCTCGTAGAAGTCCTTGAAGAGCTCGTCCTTCAGGATCTGCGTATGCAGCTCGGCGACGCCGTTCACCGACGAAGTGCCCACGAGACAGAGGTTCGCCATCCGCACGTAGCGCTCGCCGTTCTCGTCGATAAGCGACATGCGCTGGAGTTTCCTGATGTCGCCCGGATAGAGCGACGAAATCTGCTGCAGGAAGCGGCCGTTGGTCTCGTAGGTGATCTGCAGGTGCCGCGGCAACAGCCGCTCCATCATCGGCACCGGCCACTTCTCCAGCGCCTCCTGGAGAATCGTGTGGTTGGTGTAGCCGGTCGAACGGCGGGTGAGATCCCACGCCTGATCCCAATCGAGCCCCTCGAGGTCGATCAGAATGCGCATCAGTTCGGGAATGACCAGCGTCGGATGGGTGTCGTTGAGATGGATGAACACCTTGTCGGGCAACGCGCTCCAGTCGGGATTGAGCTCCTTGTAGCGGCGCAGGATGTCCTTGAGCGAACAGGACACGAAGAAATACTGCTGGCGGAGGCGCAGCTCCTTGCCCTGAGTCGTGTTGTCGTTCGGATAAAGCACCTTGGTGAGGTTCTCGGCCAGCACCTTCGTCTCCACGGCATCGACATACGAACCGCGGTTGAAGTCGGCGAGGTCGAACTCGTCCACCGCCTTCGCCGACCAGAGCCGCAGCGAATTGACGGCATGGCAGTAGCCGACGATCGGCAGATCGTACGGCACGCCCTCCACGGTCTCGGCCGGCACCCAGTTCCAGACCTGGCGCCCCTTGTCCGTGCGGCACTCGACCCGCCCGCCGAAGTGGACGTGCTGGGCGTATTCGGGGCGCGCCATCTCCCACGGATAGCCGTGCTTGAGCCACTGGTCGGGCTCCTCCACCTGCTGGCCGTCAACGATCCGCTGCCGGAAAATGCCGTAGTCGTAGCGGATGCCGTAGCCCATGCCCGCAAGATCGAGAGTGGACATCGAATCGAGGTAGCACGCGGCGAGACGGCCGAGGCCGCCATTGCCAAGCCCCGCATCGGTCTCGAAGTCGCGGAGATCGTTCCAGTCGATGCCGTATTCCTTGAGCGCCTCGCGGCAAAGGTGGTCGGCCTTCAGATTGATGACGTTGTTGCCGAGGAGACGGCCGATCAGGAACTCGAGCGACATGTAATAGACGCGCTTCGTGTTCTGGCGGTGATATTCCTCCTGCGTCGAAATCCAACGCTCGACAATGCGGTCGCGAACGGCGTTCGCAAAGGCGGTGTACTGGTCACGCGGCGTCGCCCGGAGACTCCCCTTGGCGAGAGAATACCTCAAATGCCATTCGAAGTCCTCCCGGAGACCCTGAACGGACATATCTACGCGACGATCTTTCTTCGGTGCTGTCTTCTTTTCCATGTGCTTCGTTTTGCCTTATTTCACTTTGAAAATCCGAGCCGACGGCCGGGCGCGCTCACTTGAAGAGGTTCTTGAGCGCCTTGCCGGCGTCCTTGACGGCATCCACGCCCGCGCCGACATCCACGGCCTTGACCGCATCGCCAACGCCCTTGACCCCCTTGGTGCCAATGTCAAGCACCCCCTTGCCGAGATCGGTCACCGCCCCGCCGACGGCGCTCAACGACTTCATGACCGCGGCGAAAATCTCGTTCCAGACCTCCATCAGCGAAGAACCGTTCTCGTTGTCCGCGCCAATGCCCTTGAGTTCCAGCGCAAACGGAATCGGCATAATGCCGTACTTGATGGTGACATCGTGGATCGTGAGGCGATCGATCTGCACGCCCTTGCCCGCCTGCTTCTCGCCCTCGGCCTGTTCGGCCTGTTCGACCTGCTCGACCGGCTCGACCGGCTCGACCGGCTTCTCCCCTTGCGCGTTCTTGGCGATCTGAAGGAAGTTTCCAGCGTCAAAGGCGCTATAGACCTTGAGCGCGCCGAGATCCACATACTCAACGCGGATCTTCTTGCCGAAGAGCGAGGTCATCGCCACATTGACATCAAGCCGCTCGAGATCGACGGCCAGCTTCTCGTCGTAATTGGTGGGGTTCGCGAGCTTGAGGTCGCCGACCACGAGGCGACCGGTATAGGGGTTCAGACAGAACTTCCCGAGATGGAAATCGGTCTTGGTGATGGTCGGCGCCACTTTGTTGGCAACGGTGCAGACCACCGGGCCAATCCATAACGGCAACGTCAGCACGATGACGAGCACGAACGCGAGAATCCAGAGAACGGCCTTACCGAGGAACTTGACAACTTTCATTTGAGTGTCTCCACTGTTATTTTTGTACGGTGGCCGGAGCCGAGCGTCTCGACCTCGAGAACGTTCGCCATCCAGCGCTCACCAAATTTCTTCAGCCGCGTGCCCCAGAGCCGCCGGACGCCCTTGCCGTCCGCAAGCTCCTCGGCCTGCATCATCGCTCCCGTCTTGCGATCCACCCAGACCCGCACGGCGCGCGAACCCTTCTTCATCAGAATCACCGAGCACACCTGCCCATGCACGGTCTCACCATCCGCCTCCGAGTCAAAGGAAAAATCGTCCCACCAGAGGTAGTCGAGCGTCAGGTCGCTCCAGGTGACATCGGTGCCTAAGATAGGGGTAGGGGTAGGTGTAGGGGTAGGGGTAGGGGGAGTGTAGGGTTTACCGTCAATCGTAAGACGGGTGAGTGAGTTGGAACGCACCAGCACATAGTCGTGCGCGGCCTGAGGAATGCCGCGACGATTGCGAAGCACAATGCGCCCCGTAAGCTCGACTTCCGCGGGAATCATCGTGCGGCAGCTCCGCACCAGTTCGGCAGCGGGTGCGTTGGTCGCAATCAGGAAACTCGCCAAAAGTGCAATCATTTGAGCGCCGCCTCCAGATCCTCGTCCTGCGGTCCGCCGAAGGCCCTCCCCGTCTGATAGTAGCGGCGCGCCTTGTCCTTATCGTTCAACGACTGAAGATAAAGATTGGCCATATTGTAGTAGGCGCGGTAATCGCGCGGATGCGTGACGATGACCTCATCCAGCGTCTGCCGCGCCGCCTCGCCAGCACCGCGAGTCGCCTCGCAGATGGCCCGCAGATTGAGCGCCGCGGCATCGCCTGGCTTCTGCTCCAGATACTTCGCCAGAATCTGCTCCGCTACCGCACCTTCGCCGGCGAAATACGCCGCTGAGGCCTTTTTGATACTCGGCTCGCCGTCAGCGGAGATCTTCGGCTTCTTCGCCTTTCGCCCTTCGCCCTTCGCCTTCCGCCCTTCGCCCTTCGCCTTCGCCGCTTGTCCTTCGCCCTCCTTCTTCGCCCGCTTCTCCTCCGCCATCTTCTGTTCGAGGGCCGCCGTATCCGTGACCGCGACAGCACGGGCGTTATCGTGCGCCTGTTTCATCAAGAGCGAATCGATGGCGGCATTCACATACGCGCGCTTATTGCGAAAAGTCGCGAACTCAGGCGTAGCGGCGCGGTCAGGATTCTCCTGCTCGATACGATCCAGCTCCCGCAGGGCCTCGCGATACTTCTCAATGGCATCGTCCAGCTTGCCGTCATAGGCGAGATCGGAGGCATCATCGATAAGCCGGGAGGCGGGACTCATCAGCATCGAAAGGCGCGGCACTTCAACCTCGTCCTCATCCGAGCCAAAGGGCCAATACCAAGCGGCGTTTGCGGTCGCCACAAACGCAGCCAAGGTGAACAATAAGCCCAAATGCCTCATATGGGTGGTATTATACCAAAAATGAGCCCGTCATGCGTATAAGACCGCAGAATACTTTCAATTCTCACGGAGGCGCAGGAGTTCGATGGACACAGCCCGCCTGGTCTGGGGATCGAAGTCGATAACCGCCCCTTCAAGGACGCACGGTCCGTCCGCCACCTCGAAACGCGAAGGCATTCCCGTAAGGAAACGCCGCGTGACGGGTTTCAAGTCCCGCCCAATCGAAGAGATGTAGGGCCCCGTCATCCCGAGGTCGGTAAGGTAGGCCGTACCCTTCGGCAGCAACATCGCGTCCGAGGTCTGCACATGCGTGTGCGTACCCACTACCGCCGTCACCCGCCCGTCGAGATAATGGCCAAGCGTAATCTTCTCGCTCGTCGCCTCGGCGTGGAAATCGACGAAGACCGGCACGTCCTTCGGAATCTCCGCGAGCACGCGGTCGGCCGCCTTGAAGGGATTCTCCACCGGATTCATGAACACCTGCCCCTGCAGGTTCACGACGGCGAAACGAAATGTCGGCATCGTCACGAGACACCAGCCGCACCCCGGGCACTCCGCGGCATAATTGGCGGGGCGGACGAGCCGCTCGATTCCCGCAATCTGCCCGGCGAAATCCTTCTGCCCCCAGGTGTGGTCGCCGAGGGTGATCGCATCAACGCCCGCCTCGAAAACCTCCTTCGCCAGCGCCGCCGTAATCCCCGAACCCGCTGCGGCGTTTTCGGCATTGACGATGACGGCGGCAAGATTCCGCTCGGCGCGCAGGCGCTTAAGCTCCTTCGCCAGCATCCGGCGACCGGGGCCGCCGACCACGTCACCGATCATCAGCAGTTTCACGAAAGGGACAGCTCCTGTTCCGTACGGGCGGCGAGATCCTTCATCCGCACCACGCCCTTCGCCACATCGTCAGGCCCGATGAATACCGCCTTCGCCGCACCCGAAGAATCGGCGTGAGAGAAGAACTTCTTCGGTTTCTGGGGCTTGAGCGCAAGATCCACCGCCTCGCCCGCCGCCCTGAGTTTCGCGGCGAACCTAAGCGCCGCGTCACGCTCGGTCGGAAACATGAAGCCGACCGCCACGCCCTTTTTCGCCTTCGCCGCGTCCGCGCCGAGGCGCGCTTTCAGAAGTTCGGTCACAACCACGTCGCCGAAGCCGAGCCCCACCGCCGTCGCCGGCTCTCCGCCGATGGTGGTGAGCAGGTTGTCGTAACGACCGCCACCGAAGATGGCGCGAAACTCGCCAGCCGTATCGAAGCATTCGAAGACGATGCCGGTATAGTAGCTCAAGCCCCGAATGACCGAGATGTCGAATTCCAGCGCCTCGGCGAAGCCCGCCACTTCCGCGAGATGGAAAAGCTCCGTGAGTTCCGCACACCCCTCGTAGGACTTGAGATCCATGATCCGAAAGGTCGATTCGACCTCCGCGTCGGAAAGCCCGCCGTCCTTCAGCATCGCGGCGATTTCGCCATCGGGCATCTTGCCGCGCTTGTCGAGCGCGAGGAACACCTGCGCGTGCTTCTCCACGGCAATGCCACTTTTCGCAAGCAACTCGCCCAAGAACCGGCGTGAAGAGACATGCACCTTGAAATCCTTGGACGAAAGTCCCATGCGACGAAGCGCATCGACCGCCGTGCCGATCACCTCCGCTTCCGCGAGGATCGACTCCTCGCCGATGATATCGACATTCCACTGGTAGTGCTCGCGCTTGCGGCCTTTGGTCATCCGCTCGTAACGGAAGCACTGCGCAATCGTCGTCCACTTGAGCGGGAAGGGAAGCTCCTTCTGCCGTTGGGCGACCATCCGCGCCAAGGTGGGCGTCATCTCGGCCCGCAGCGCCAGATGCCGCTCGGACTTGTCGTTGAAGTGATAGATCTGCTCGCCCACTTCCTCGCCCGCCTTGCGCGCCAAGAGCTCGTAGCTCTCGACTACGCACGCATCGTAGGGCTCGAAGCCCCCCGCCTCGCCAGCCGCGCGGAAGGCGTCGAACACCTTGTTGCGCCAGACCATGTCCTCCGGATAGAAGTCGCGCATCCCGCGCGGCGCCTCAAATGAAATCTTCTCTGCCATAACCCCATTATTATAACAAAAATCGCGCCGCGAGGACGCGCTTCGCCTGCCGTGCGACGGCATCGGAAGGATCGAGGACTTCGGCCTTCCCCGCACAGACCTTCTCGATCACGCCCTTCAAATGCGGAAAATGCGTACAGCCGAGGACGATCTTGTCCGCCCCCGCCTTGAGGAGCGGCTCGACCTTGGCGCGGACGGTCTTCTCTACCCTCGGCCCGGAGGTCTCCCCGCGTTCGACGAGCTGAACGAATTCGTCAGCGACAACGGCCAAGACCGTCACGCCCTTCGCAAATTTCGTCTTCGTCTCGTTGTAGAGCCGCCCCTGAAAAGTGCCGGCCGTCGCCAACACTCCCACGACGCCCGTCTTCGACTTGAGCGCCGCCGGCTTTACCGCCGGCTCCAGACCGACGAACGGCACCTCGGGATATTTCGCGCGGAGATAATCAATGGCCGCGGCCGTCGCCGTATTGCACGCGATGACGATCAACTTGCAGCGCTTGCGGAGCAGTTTCTTCACCTGCGCCTCGGCAAGGCGACGGATCTCCTCCGGCGGCCGGTTGCCGTAGGGACAATGCCGCGAATCCGCGAGATAGACCGTCTCCTCGTCCGGACAGAGCCGCTTGAAGGCGTTCAGGATGCAGGTCCCGCCGATGCCGGAATCGAAGAATCCTACCGGCCTTGTCATGGCTCCGCGAACCTTCCCTCAGACGGCGAGCGCGGCCTTGATTGCGGCCAGGGCCTCGGCGGGAGGAACGACCTGCGTCTTCGACTTGTCATCGGCGCGGCGCTTCACCTCCACGCCGCCGTTGGCGAGCCCCTTCGCGCCCACGACGACGCGCACCGGAAAGCCGATGAGGTCGGCGTCCTTGAACTTTACGCCCGGGCGCTCGGCGCGGTCATCGACGATGACATCCACGCCTGCCGCCTCCAGCTGCTCTTCCAACTCGCAGGCGACCTTGGCGACTTCCTCGTTATCGGGATCGAGCAGACAGATCGCGACCGCAAACGGCGCCACCGCCGCCGGCCAGATGATGCCGTCCTTGTCGTGGCTCTGTTCGATGACGGCCTGCACGGTACGCGAAATGCCGATGCCGTAGCAGCCCATCACCATCGTCTCTTCCTTAAGCTCGTTCGTCTTGTAGACGCCCTTCATCGCCTCGGTGTACTTCTTGCCGAGCTTGAAGACGTGCCCCACCTCGATGCCGCGCTTGATCTTCATCGGCTTGCCACACTTGGGGCAGATGTCGCCATCACGCACGATCACCAGATCCGCATAATCCTCCGCGGCGATTTTCGCATCGCGCTCGAGATCGACGTTCTTGATGTGATGGTCATCCTGGTTCGCCCCCACGATCGCGCCCTTCGCGCCCTTGAGTTCCTGATCGCAGAGGATGCGGATCTCCTTCGCGGGCTTGACCGGCCCCACGCTCCCCGCATTCGCGCCCGTCCATTCGAGGATGACCTCGGGACTCGCCAGCTCCACCTTCTTCGCCTCCAGGAAGTGCTTGAGCTTCACTTCGTTGACATCGCGGTCGCCGCTCACGCACACCATCACCGGCACCCCGTCGGCCGTATAGACGAGCGACTTGATGAAGGCGCTCCCAGGAACTCCCATGAACTTCGACACCTCGGCGATCGTCTTCGCTCCCGGCGTGGGGATGACTTCCATCGGCCCGCACTCTTCACTCTCGCCTACTCTCTCCGCCTTCCTCTCGGCCTTCTCCAGATTCGCCGCATACCCGCACTCGCAGCTCGCGATCCCATCCTCGCCCGCCTCGGCGAGCACATGAAACTCGTGGCTGAACTTGCCGCCGATGTCGCCCGTATCGGCCTCGACCGGATACGCCTTCAGCCCGCACCGCTCGAAGATGCGCCGGTAGGCGTTGAACATCGCCATATAGCTCGCATCCGCCGCTTCCATCGAGACATCGAAGGAATAGGCGTCCTTCATCAGAAACTCCTTCGAGCGCATCAGCCCGAAGCGCGGACGTATCTCGTCGCGGAACTTCCACTGAATCTGATAGACCGTCGCAGGCAGCTGGCGATAGGAGCTGACGACGTTCCTAAGAACGTCGGTAACCGCCTCCTCGGCCGTCGGCGCAAGCGCGTAGTCATGCGCCGCCCGATCCTTCACCTTAAACATGTTCGGCCCCATCGACTCCCAGCGTCCCGTCTCCTTCCAGAGTTCCGCGGGCTGCAGAATCGGCATCACGATCTCCTGGGCGCCGGCGCGGTCCATTTCCTCCCGCACGATCGCCTGCACCTTCTTGAGCGAGCGCATCCCGAGCGGCAGATAGGTGTAGAGTCCGCCCGCCATCTTCTTGATGAGCGACGCGCGCACCATCAGCTTATGCGAATCGATCTCCGCATCGCCGGGATTCTCCCTCAACGTCTGAATCAACATCTTACTCCACTTCATTTTCTTCCTCCTTTAAATTCCTTCAATCAAAATCTTCCCGCCACTGTCCACCTCCACCTACTTTCTCCACCTTCCCTCTACAGTCCATTCTGCCGCGCCACCAGCCCTGCCGCCCCATACATCTTGCGGAGCTTCGGCTTTTCGATCTTACCCGTCGGATTGCGCGGCACTTCCGCGAAGATGAGCTTGCGCGGACGCTTATACCGCGGCAGATCGAGACAGAACTCGTTCACTTCCGCTTCGGAAAGCGTCATCCCCTCCTTGACCGCGATAATCGCCGCGGCGATTTCGCCGAGCCGCGCATCCGGTAGCCCGATCACCGCCACGTCCTTGATCGCCGGATGCGCCCGCAGGAAGTCCTCGATCTGCACGGGATAGAGGTTCTCGCCGCCGGTAATGATCACGTCCTTCGCCCGATCGACGAGATAGATGAAGCCGTCGCGCTCCTCGGCCATGTCCCCGGTCAGCAGCCACCCCGGCTCCTTCTTGATCGCCGCCGTCGCCTCGGGATTCTTGTAGTACTCCTTCATCACCCCTGGCCCCTTAAGCGCCAATTCCCCGACTTCGCCCGGCCTAACGGGGGTCACCCCGTCGCTACCGACGATCTTCGTCTCCCAGCCGAAGCCGGCGATGCCGATCGCGCCCACATGGTCGATGTTCTCCACTCCGAGATGCACCGCCCCGGGACCCGTCGATTCCGAAAGCCCGTAATTGGTATCGTAGTCGTGATGCGGGAAGACCGCCTTCCAGCGCTTGATCAAGGCGGGCGGCACCGGCTGCGCGCCGATGTGCATCAGCCGCCACTGCTCCAGCCGATAATCGGCGAGCTTCACCGTGCCGCGGTCGATGGCGTCGAGAATATCCTGCGCCCACGGCACCAAGAGCCACACGATGGTACAATGTTCCTCGCTCACCGCCCGGAGGATCCATTCGGGCTTCACGCCCTTCAGCAGCACCGATTTCCCGCCGACCAAGAAACTTCCGAACCAGTGCATCTTCGCGCCCGTATGGTAAAGCGGCGGAATACACAAAAAGCAATCCTCCTTGGTCTGACCGTGATGCGCCTGCTCGACCCGGCAGGAATGGACGAGACAGCGGTGCTGGAGAACGATGGCCTTCGGGAAACCGGTCGTACCGCTCGAAAAATAGATGGCCGCCTCGTCCTCGGCGAGCATCCGGATGCCCGGCGAATTCGCCACGCAGTGCGTCACCAGCTCGTTGTAGGATTCGGCGAAGATCGGACAGTCCTGCCCGACGTAAAAGTTCGCCTTCACCTTCGCCATCCGCTCGGCGATCTGCTCGACCCGGCCGATGAATTCGGGCCCGAAGACGAGTGCCGCGACATCGGCGAGCTCCAGGCAATACTTGATCTCATCGGCCGTATAGCGGAAGTTGAGCGGCACCGCCATGCAGCCCGCCTTGAGGATGCCGAAGTAGATCGGCAGCCACTCCAGCGAATTCATCAGCAGGATCGCCACCTTGTCACCGCGCTTGAATCCGCGCGAAAGCAGGAGATTCGCAAACCGATTCGCCCGCTCGTCGAATTCGCGCCAGGTGATCTCCTCGCGATACGACTTGTCGGGCACCGACTCGACGAGCTCGGCCTCGCGCCAGGTCCTGTGCTTGCCGTCATCAGGCGTATCGATCTCAACGAGCGCCACCTCCTCGGGCCAAGTGCGCGCGTTATGCTCCAGAATTTCCGCGACATTCTCGATCTTGTCCGTGTCCATAAGCCCTCACTTCCTCATCGCCGCCGCCGCCCAGACGAGATCGGCGAGGCAGTTCTTCGCTTCTTGCACCACCATGGGATCGTCCGATTCCTTCAAGTCCTTGAAGGTGGCGATCTTCGCCTCGATCGCCGTGCGCGTGATGCGCTTGCCTTTCTTCACCTTGGGATTGTAATCCTTCGCCTGCCGCGAAAAGGCCTCCAGCTTGGCGAGCCGCACGCACTCCTCGCGCGTCTTCAACGCCTCCGCCGCCGCCTGATAGTCCCGCGCCGCTTCCGGAAACCGCTTGCGAAACTCCTCGAACCGCACCAGGGCCTTGCCGGGCAGATTCACGAGTTCGTAGTCGAGGAGCTTACGGTAGGCCTCCGCATCCGGCGGCACCTGCTCGTCGGTGAGCGCAAGAACCACCAGCTCCGTCGCCTTGCGGTCATCGCCCCCCACATAGCGGACATTGCCCGCCGCATCGATGACGCAGAACTTGTTGGTCGTCGCGGCGATGACGAAATCGTTGGTGGTCGCCGTCTGGGCGACCGTATTCGTCCCCTTGGGTATCCGCACCGAACGGACGTCGATCACCACATTGGTATAGACGGGATAGCTCACGCCCGCGGCCTTCGCCACCGACTCGGCCTTCATCATCGACTCGCCCAGGTGATTGCCCAGGAGCACGAACTGCTTCGACTTGTAACTCCGCCAGATCTCCCCCATCCGCTCCAGATGGGCGCCGATCTCCACCCCGCGCGCACCGTAGTCGCGGCTATCGACAAGCACCACCTTACCGCGCAGATACCCGGCGGATGCGGGGCGACCGGCGAGATGCCCGTCTTCGACCAGCCCGTTCCACCCGACGACTGCGGCAGCCAAGAGCAGTGCGATTGTCGTCATCGTTTAGAGCATCCGCAGTTTTACCGGATCCTCGCCCACCACGCCCGAGGCCTTGATTTCCGCGAGGGCCTGATCGACCTCGCTCGACTTCGCCTTGTGCGTAAGCACTACACACGCCACGGGGAGGTTGCCTTCACGCGGCGACTGCTGAGAGATGTCCGAAAGCGAAACCCCGTATTTGCCTAGCGCCGTCGCAACGACACCCATCGCCCCCGGCCGATCCGCCAGCATAAAGCGCAGATAGAACTTCGAGCGGATGTCGCCGGCCGCGCGCAGCTTCACCTTGCCCTCGGCGTAATCCGGCACCCCTCGCCCATAGCGCGTCTCGCCGTGCGCGAGATTGCGCGCGATATCGCCGATATCCCCCACCACCGTGGAGGCGGTGGGCGCCCGGCCCGCGCCGCGCCCGTAGTACATCGTGTAGTCGGACATATCGCCCTTGACCATCGCCGCATTGAAGGCGTCGTTCACGTTCGCGAGCATATGCGAAAACGGGATCAGCGTAGGGTGTACGCCCACCTCCACTTCGTCGCCGTCCTTGGCGACGCAGGCGAGGAGCTTGATGCGGTAGCCGAAATCGGCGGCGTACTTGACATCGACGCCCGAGAGGTTGCGGATCCCCTCCACCTGCACCTGTTCGAGGGTGGGCTGGAAGCCGTAGGCGAGCGCCGAAAGGATGCAGGCCTTGTGGGCGGTATCGAAACCGTCGATATCAAGGGAGGGGTTCGCCTCGGCGTAGCCGAGCTTCTGCGCGTCCTTCAGGACTTCGTCAAACGGCAAGCCCTCGTTCTCCATCCGCGTGAGAATGTAGTTGCAGGTGCCGTTCAAGATGCCGTGGATCGACTCGATTTCATTACCGGCGAGACCTTCGCGGAGAACGCGGATAATCGGAATGCCGCCGCCGACAGACGCGCCGAAGTAGATATCGACTCCATTCGCCTTGGCCGTATCGAAGATCTCGCGCCCGTATTCGGCCAGCAGCTTCTTATTGGCGGTGACCACGCACTTCTTCGCGTTCAAGGCGTCCAAGACGAATTTCTTCGCGACGCCGGTGCCGCCGATCGTCTCGACGATGATCTGGATTTCCGGATCGGCGATAGCCGCGGCCGCGTCAGTCGTCAGCACTTCCCCGGGCACGACGATGCCGCGATCGGTAGTAATATCGAGGTCGGCGATCTTTTTGAGGACGATGTCCACGCCGAGTCGTTTTGCCATCACCTCCCGATGTTTCATGAGCCCGTCGGCGACGCCCGCGCCTACTGTGCCGAAACCGAGAATACCAACGCCAATCTGCTTCATTTCACTCCTTCATCTTGCATCCCCTCTCCTGCTGAAAGGGGTGGTTGTATATTTTACCATATTTTCCGACGGTTATGATTCTGCCGTAAGGCGGAAACTGCGGCGATGCTCGGGCGAGGGGCCGAGACGGGCCAAGGCGGCATAGTGCGCCGCCGTGGGATAGCCCTTGTGCTTTAAGAACCCATAGCCAGGATAGGCGGCCTCCAGCCGCGCACAATCGGCATCTCGTGCGGTCTTCGCCAGAATCGACGCAGCGGCGATGAAAAGCGACTTCGCATCCCCCTTGACGAGATTATGCGAATTAGGCAAGGTCTTCACCGGCAGCCCATCCACGAGGATGGAGAAGGCGGAGGGAGGCGTAGGGGCAGGAGTAGGGGTAGGTGTAGGGGTAGGTTGAGAATCTGAGATTTGTCGATTCGCCGATTCGTCAATTCGCCGATTCGTCAATTTGAAATTTGAGAGGAGAGGTTGAGGCTGAAGGGTGTGAGGAAGCGATGCGAGGACCATGTCCGCAGCGCGCTTCATTGCGAGATGAGTGGCGCGAAGAATGTTAAGCTCATCGATTTCCGCCGCGCTCGCCGAGGCCACCGCCCAAGTACACCCCTCCGTCGCCTTGATGACCGCCGCTAACTGTTCGCGCTTCTTGGGCGAAAGCTTTTTGGAATCGTTGATGCCGCGCCATGCGCCGACGAGCAACTCCTCGGCCAGCGGCAGCGGCACCGTGACGGCGGCGGCATAGACGCCGCCTGCGAGCGGCCCCCGTCCGGCCTCATCGATGCCGATGACGCACCCACCCAAATCCTTTTCATAAGTCAAGTCAACAGCCATCTTCACCTCCTCGATAACGAAGAAGCGCGCTCCTTTTCAGGAACGCGCTTCACTGCCCTTCGATTCGAACCAGAAGAGAAAACAGCAACGTCTGCGCGAGGGCCTGTCCTCCGTAGCCCCGAAGGGCGAAGGAGGATTTCATCTCGGCCTTTCGGCCTGATCTCCTTAGAAAGGAGGTGATCCAACCGCTGGTTCCCCAACGGTTACCTTGTTACGACTTCATCCCAATCACCACCCACACCTTAGGCGGACAAATGCCCGACTTCGGGTGCAGACGGCTTTCATGATGTGACGGG
>JAZUHK010000013.1:0-6417 GCA_045641645.1 Kiritimatiellia bacterium | reverse complement strand
CCTTGACGGGACGAAGGTGTCGTTGCCGCTGATTCGGACGGTGCTTGGCTGTGCGCTCTTCTATGCCATGTGCGACGGCTTCCGCCTCGCGCGCTTCAACACGATGCTCGAGCAGGAGACGGCGCCGTACTGGACGCATTTCTTCACGGGCGTCCCGGCGCCGGGCGGCTGCTGGATGGTGCTTACCCCGGCGATTCTCTCGCTGGCGCTCGATGCGAAAGGCATTTCGCCGTCGTTCGCCTGGGTGTTGCAGAATCCGTGGACGGGCGTCTTCATGCTCCTGTTCGTCGGAGCGCTGATGGCGTCGCGGCTGCCGACGATTTCGCTGAAGAAGGTGCATATCCGCCGCGCGTATCTGCTGCCGGTGATGGCGGCGCTGTTGCTCTTGATTGCGTTTCTCGTTACTAATTTTTGGATGACGATCGGCGTGGTTGGGGTTCTCTACATTCTCACGGTGCCGCTGACGGGTTGGATTTTCCTCCGTCTCCGTAGCCGGTTTGAGGCCGCATCTCAGCCCGCCTAACCACAAAGATCTCAAATCTCAACCTTCCCCCTCAACCTCAACCTCCATCTTCTATCATGAAAATCGATACTCTCTGCGTTCAAGGCGGCTACTCCCCCAAGTGCGGTGAACCGCGCCAGCTTCCGATCTATCAGACCACGACCTTCAAGTACGACACCACCCAGCATATGGGCGACCTCTTCGACCTGAAGGCATCCGGCTACTTCTATACCCGGCTCGCGAATCCGACCAACGATCTCGTCGCGAAGAAGATTGCCGCGCTCGAAGGCGGGGTCGCGGCGATCCTCACTTCGTCGGGGCAGGCGGCGAACTTCTTCGCCGTCCACAATATCTGCAATGCGGGCGACCATGTGGTCTGCTCGGCGCAGATCTACGGTGGCACCTTCAATCTCTTCAATGTGTCGCTCCGCAAGCTCGGTATCGACTATACTTTCGTGGATCCCAACGCCACGCCGGCGGAAATCCGGAAGGCGTTCAGGCCGAATACGAAGTGCGTCTTCGGCGAGACGGTGGCGAATCCATCCGGCGTCATCCTCGACATCGCCAAGTTCGCGAAGATCGCGCACCAGAACGGGGTGCCGCTAATCATCGACAACACCTTCCCCACTCCCGTCCTCTGCCGCCCGTTCCGCTTCGGCTGCGATATCGTCACGCACGCGACGACCAAGTACATGGACGGGCACTCCTCGCAGGTCGGCGGCTGCATCGTCGATAGCGGCAACTTCGACTGGGCGCGTCACGCCGCGAAGTTCCCGGGGCTCGTCGAACCCGACGCCTCCTACCACGGACTTTCGTATGTGAAGGCCTTCGGCAAGCTCGCGTACATCACCAAGTGCACGACGCACCTGATGCGCGACTTCGGTTCCATTCCCTCGCCGTTCAACGCCTTCCTCGTGAATCTCGGCCTTGAGTCGCTGCACGTGCGCATCCGTCGTCATGCGGAATCGGCGCTCCGAATCGCGAAGTGGCTCAAGACCCAGAAGAAAGTGGCGTGGGTCAACTATGCGGGACTTCCCGATTCGCCGTATCATAAGCTGCTGAAGAAGCAGTTCGACGGTCCGGCGCCGTGTGGCGTGATGACCTTCGGCATTCGCGGCGGCAGGCAGGCGTCCATCCGCCTCATGGACTCGCTGAAGCTCATCGGCATTGTCACGCACGTCGCCGATGCCTGGAGCTGCGTTCTCCACCCGGCGTCGCATACGCATCGTCAGCTTTCGGATGCGCAATTGAAGGCGGCGGGCATTCCGCCAGATCTCATCCGCCTCTCGGTGGGGCTTGAAGATCCGGAGGATCTGATCGCCGACCTGAAGCAGGCGCTCGCCAAGGTGCGTTAAGCGATGACCCGGCGCGACGGATTCTGGATGGCGGCGTTGGCGGCTGGCGCCTTCCTGCTTGCGTATTTTCTCGCTCCCCCGTTCGTCTATCCCGGCGAGTCGGCGCGGCTGTTGGTCGCCTGGGCGAATCCGCCGCCGTCGGGAAGCGTGCCGCATCCGCTGTTGGCGGTGCTTTACGCCGGTCTGGACAAGGCGTTGATGCCGCTCTTGGCGTCCTTCATCGTCGTCGTGGCCTATCATTTCGCCTTGTGCGCCTTTGCGCGGCCGCTCGCTGCGCGGGTGGCGGCGGCGGTGCTGTTACTGTCTCCGGCCGTTCTGCGCGCGGCGACGCATTTGGAGCCGCGGCTCTTCGACTTCGCCATGGCGGTGGGGGTGCTGTTGTTGCTGAAGGCCTTCTGCACGCGTTGGCGCCATCCGCTCTGGGTGCGGCTCCTCGCGCTCGTCGGTGCGACGGGGCTGGCCCCCGGCGAGTTCATCTCGCTACTCGCCGGACGGACGCTGGCAGAGCTTTACCATTCCTTGCAGGCGCAGTATTTCGCCCGGGGATGGCTGTTCGTCTTTCTCTTTTCCGTGCTGCCGCTTTTTCTCGTGTTGCTCGTGCGGATGCGCGAACGTCAGATCGAAGCCGAGGGCGGCGAGGAGGACCTCGTCGAGCTGGTGCCGCCCTCGAAGTGGATCTTCCATCTGGCACTTTCGTTCTTTGCGATTCTCTCGATTGCGACGCCGCTTTCGCCCTATCAGCTGATGGAGGGGTGCGAGGTCTTTCCGGTAGCGTCAAGTTTTACGGCGGCGTTGACGGCGGGATATCTGGTGGCATTCTGGTTCGAGCGTCGCGAGAGCGTCAAGAGCGTCTTGCCGCGCGTAGCCGGCGGCATCCTCGTTTTCGTCTTCGCCTTTGCACTGCTCTTTTCCCTCGGTTCCTTCGACCGGTCGCGCGGCGCGTTTGCGGACGCGGTGGCGGAGGTGGTCCTGGACGAGCTCGGAGAGCGGACGGCGCTCGTCACGGACGGGCTGGTCGATAACCATCTGCGGCTCCGTGCGGCGGCGCGCGGGAAGGTGGTGCGGCTCTATTCTTTCGCTGACGAGGGTCGCGAGGGGGCGCTTGCCGAATTACAGCGGCAGATCCGCGCGGAACGGCTTGGCGGCGAACGGTCCGAGGAGCTGGCGCTGACGGCACGACTCGGGCTGGGGCCGTTTCTCCAGGATTATGTCCGCTTTGATTCCGCAGTGACGAATGTACTCGCGTTCTTTACCACACCCGCTTTCCTTGCGGAGCGGGATGGAGCGCCGGTCGCTGGTGGCGCGCTCTATACGCTTCGGGAGTTTCCCGAGGGGGCGACGCCCGCCTGGGAGCGCGTGAAGGGGTACTTGCTGTCGAATGACCGCCAGCGGGAGGTGGCTTCGCTGGTTTCCGCTCCGAGGGTTTTGGAAGTGACGAAGCTTCTGTTGCGTCGCCACTTTGCGCGAGTCCTCAACGATCGCGGCGCGGCTCTGCAGGCCGCCGGCGATCTCACCGGCGCCTCGCTCGCCTATCAGCAGGTCTTGGACGAGATCGATCCCGAGAGCATTCCCGCGCTCCTCAATCTCTGCCGGCTGGCCGCCGAGAAGGAGCCGAAGGCCGCCGCCCGCCGTACGGAGTTGGAGCGGATGGTCGCGCTGCTCGTCCAGAACGAGCCGCGGCGTCGGGTGGTTGACCGGCTGCTTCGTCCCCCGGAGCCGCAGGGCGTCGATCCGCGGCTCACGAACGTGGTGGAGGCGGTGCAGACCGGGGAACTCGCCGCGGCGCGCAATCTCCTTTTGGAGATGACGGCGGTGCCAACGGAGGATCCGCTGGTGTGGACGATGGCTCTGGGGATGGACATCGCCTTCGGGGATGCCGCGACTGCGGAAGTGCATGCGAAGCGGGCGCTCAAGGCCGATCGCGAATTGCCGCTCGCCAATTACGTCCTGGGTTCGCTGGCGCTTTCGCGCGGCGAATACGGTGATGCCGAGGTGTATCTCCGCAAGGCAGCCGACGCCGCAAGGCCGGTGGCGCTCGCGATGAACGACCTCGCCGAGGTGTTGCGTCGGCAGCATCGTCTGGACGAGGCGCTCGTCTATGCGCGGCGGGCGACGGAGGCGGATCCTTCGCTTTATGTTGCGTGGGAGACGATGGGAACGGTCCTTGTCGAGCAGCGGGGAGATCTTGCGCAGGCGAAGGCGGCGGTCGAGAAGGCGGTGGAGCTTTCGGCGAAGGACGGCCGCGCCGCCGACATTCGCATGCTCGTTTCGCTCGCGCGGGTGCAGATCGCGATTGGCGACACCCGGCCGGCGCGGACGACGCTGCGGAAGATTCGGAACCGGTTGGGCGAGCTTTCGGACTTCGAGCGAGGCGAATATGAGGAGCTGATGAAGCGGGTCGAGTGACGGAGGGAGAAGGTTGAGGTCGAGGGAGAAGGTGCATGACGATCGAGCGGATTAAAATTTGGCTTCGCGCCCTGCGCGTCGAACAATGGACAAAGAACGGCGTCGTGATGATGGCGTGGTTCTTCTCGGTCGCCGACGCCTCGCAGCGCGATATCGTCCGCGGCGGGATTTCGTTCGTCATGGCCGTGGCGATGGCCGGCGCGTTCTCGCTCGTCTCCTCGGCCTTCTATCTTCTTAACGATGTTTCCGACTACGAGGCCGACCGACTGCATCCCGTCAAGTGTAAGCGGCCGATCGCCGCCGGGCTTGTTCATCGGATGGACGCCGTCCGCACGGCGCTCGTCCTCTTCGCCGCGGGCTTCGCCTATCCGGCGCTGGTGGTGATCTTCCTGCCGTCTCGCACGACGGCCTTTGCGACGATGCTCGGCTATACGGTGATGCAGTGCCTTTACACCGGCTTCCTGAAGCGCGTCCCGTATGTAGATGTCTTTACGCTCGCGGCGGGTTTCGTGCTCAGGGCGGTGGCGGGCGCGGCGATTATCGCGGCCTATATTTCGCCGTGGCTCCTCGTGTGTACGCTGACGCTTTCGATGTTCCTCGCCTTCTGCAAGCGCAAGCACGAGATGGAGACGGCACGGGAGTCGCGCGCGGTTCTCAAGCACTATCATCCCAAGACCCTCTCGGCGCTCATCGTCATCACGGGCATCCTTTCGGTTGCCGAGTATCTTGCCTACACGCTTACCTCGAAGATGGGGGCGAGCTTCCCGTTCTTGTGGGTCACTTCGGTCTTCGTCTTCGCCGGCATTGCGCGTTATATGCGTCTTGCGTGGGGGGAGGGTGATGTGGGGCGGCCCGAGCGGATTCTCCTGTCCGACCGCTGGCTCTGGGTGATTATCGCGGGCTATGCGATCTCGGCGGTTGCCGCCGTCGCGATGATCGTCGCCAAGTGACGGGCTTGCTGGATGAAATTCCTTGAAGATCTGGCGGCTCGGCGGCGATTCGGCATGAAGCCGGGGCTGGAGACGATTTGCGCTCTTTGCAAGGCGCTTGGCGATCCCCAACGGAAGTTTAAGGCCATCCATATCGCTGGCACCAACGGGAAGGGGGCGACCGCGGCGCTTTTGGACGCGGCGCTGCGGGAGGTTGGGTTCAAGGTGGGACGCTACACCTCTCCGCATCTCATGCGGATTAACGAACGGTTCTGTCTTGACGGCGTACCCGTGGATGACGAAACGCTGGAACGAATTGCTCAAAACGTCGAAAACTCCATTGTTCACCTCCACCTCTTTTCTCCACCTACTTTTTTCGAGGCCCTGACGGCGGTCGCCTTCCTTCTCTATGCGGAAGCCAAAGTCGATTTCGGCGTTCTCGAATGCGGGCTCGGCGGGCGGCTGGACGCAACCAACATCTGCGATCCCTGCCTTACGGTGATTACGAAGATCGGACTTGACCATTGCGACTGGCTGGGGGATACGGTCGAGAAGATCGCCGCGGAGAAGGCGGGTATCATCAAGCCGGGGATTCCCGTTGTCCTGGGGCGAAACGAGCCGAGTGTCATTGAAGTCATCAGCCGTCGCGCCGCGGAAGTCGGCGCGCCGTTCCGTTACGCACCCGATCTTGCGGATGAAAGCGAGATACCCTCCGACTTTTCGCTTGCCGGTTCCTTCAATCGCGAAAACGCCGTTACGGCGCTTGCGGCGCTCCGCGTGCTGGAGGCGTGCGGAGAAGGTGGAGAAAAGGGGTGGACGGCGAAACTCCCTACTTCGGTTGTGTGGCCGGGAAGATTTCAGAAGGTTGGCAAATTCATCATCGACGGGGCGCACAATCCGCCGGCGGCAGAGGCGCTTTTGGCAGCTATCGTTGGGGACAGGCCCCAAACGGGGTGCAAAAAAATCGACCTAATCGCCGGTTTTTGCCGAGATAAGGCCGTTGACGAGGTTTTGCGAATCCTTTCACCGATAGTGGCGAAGGGGATTGCGGTCCAAACGGTGAACCCTCGCTCGCTTACGGCCGAAGAGACGGCGGCGAAGATGCGAAAGGCGGGAATGGTTGCAGAGACGGCGCCCTCGTTGAGGGCGGCGCTATCCCAAGCGTCCGCCGACCGCCGGACGCTTATCTGCGGCTCGCTCTTTCTGGTCGGCGAAGCCTTGTCCG
>JAZUHK010000012.1:0-2293 GCA_045641645.1 Kiritimatiellia bacterium | reverse complement strand
TACATTGACGAGGTGAGGGCGCTGTTCAAGCGCAGGGCGAGGAAGAGATAAGAATGATAGGAATTCTGGCAGCTGTGATTAGTGCGACGATTGCCTCTGCGGATTATGATGCCGCAGTCGAATTGGCGCGTAAATATGTCGAGGGGAATGGTGTCCCGCGTGACAGGCGGAAGGCCTACGAGCTTGTTTTGCCTGGGGCAAAGGCAGGTCATGCCGGATGCCAGCGAGGTCTTGGCTTGTGTTATGCGAACGGCTATGGCGTGGAGACGAATTTCACGGAGGCCGTCATTTGGACACGGAAGGCGGTGGAGCAGGGGGATGCCAAGGCGATTGGCAATCTCGGTGTCTTTTATCTGAATGGTCAGGGCGTCGAAAAGAACAGGGCTGAGGCACACAAACTGCTGTTGCGGGCGTCAGAACTCGGTAATGCGCAGTCCATGTGCAATCTCGGACAGCTGTTGCTGATGGAACAGAAGACCTCGGAAGCATTCGGCTGGATGAAGAAGGCCGCAGATAACGGTCATGCTCAGGCGCATTACTTTCTCGGACGCTTCCATGAGTGCGGCGTCGGCATGCCGAAAAGCGAAATAGACGCGGTGGCGAGTTATCTCAGCGGGGCTTTGCAGGGTGACGCCGCTTGCCAGGGACATCTTGGAATTTGTTATATGCTTGGAACGGGCGCGGAGAAAAATCCCAGCGAGGCCATCAAGTGGCTGAGCCGTTCGGCCGAGCAGGACTTCGCTTGCGCGATTTTCATGCTCGGTCTTATCTATCGAGACGGAGAGTTTGTCGCTAAAGACGAGGCGAAGGCAGCTGAATTTTTTCAACGCGCGGTCGCAAAACGCTACCTTCCTGCGTTTAGCGAACTGGCGCTTCTTTACGAAAGAGGTTTGGGCGTTGAAAAAAAACAGAGTCGTGCAATGGATTTGTTCCGGCAGGGTGCCACGCTCGGCGGGGGTCAGTGCCTTTACAATCTTGGTTGTCGGTATTATGCCGGTATTGGCGTGAAAAAGGACAATGGCGAGGCCGTTCGTTTGCTTGAGCAGGCCAAAGCGAAAGGTGTCAGGGAGGCGGACGAATTCTTGACGGCCATTCGTCGCGAGATGGTGCAATGAGGTAAGAGGGTCTTCATCTGATATAATATGGCGCAATGGTTGGAATTTTAATAGCTGCGGTTCTTTTTGAAACCTTGCAAGGCGGAATCGGACTCAAGGTCGAGTCCGAGGCGAAGGTCATTGATCCGGCGCGGAGCATGTTCCTGACGATGGAACTGAAGGTGCCGCACGATCGGACCGCGGCGATGCCGGACTTGCGGGATCGCGTTGTGGGGTTCTCGCTCGTGGAGGATTTTGCCGAGGAGCCGCGCAAGGAAAAGGACGGATCGACGGTGCAGGTCACGAACTGGCGGCTCGTTCCTGAGCCGTGTGCAGATGTCTACAAGATTAAGCCGTTTGTGGTGAAGGGCTCGCCGAAGATCTGGAAGGCCCAGTCGGACGAAGGCAAGTTTTCGTTCATCGGAGGCCCCATCTACTTTGAGAACCCTGCGGCACGCGAACCGGTGACCGGCGGAATGGAGACCGATCCGAAGAAGGATCTGCCGCCGCTGAGCTGGCGCTTAGTCGGTTGGGTGTCGCTGGGACTTCTGGGACTGTTGGGACTTCTGGGACTGGTTGTGTTTGGAATCAAGTATCTCGTCAGAAGGGTCAAAGAACATCGGATGAGCCCGATTGAGAGGGCGTGGGTCGAACTCGATCGGCTTTTGAAGAAGGGGTTGCCCGGCCGCGGACGCTACAAGGATTTCTATGTGGAGCTCACGATGGTTGTGAGGCGCTATGTGCAGCGTAAGTACGGCATCAAGGCGCCGCATCTCACGACAGAGGAATTCTTTGCCGAGCTCGCCAAATCGAACAATCAAACAATCGAACAATCGAACAATCTCAGGCGATTCCTCGAATCGGCTGACCTGGTGAAGTTCGCGGGCGTGGAGGCGACGCCGGAGATGGCGGACGAGGCGACGGATTCAGCGAAGGGGTATCTCAAGAGCGATTCGAAAGAGGCCTGCGGAGCTTCTTCTGGAACAAGCGGTCAGGAGACCGCTTCCCCGCTCGGGGAGGGAGCGAAATGAGCTTTGCGAACCCTCTGATGCTCTTGCTTTTCGCGCCGATCGCGGTCGCGGCGTGGCGGCTCCTGCGGCGCGGACGCCGGTCGGGAATCCGGTTCTCGGCGGACGGACGGCTTCCTGCGAAGGCGGCGGGGTGGCGTGCGCAGCTTGCGGCGCTCACGCCGTTCATCC
>JAZUHK010000011.1:0-8050 GCA_045641645.1 Kiritimatiellia bacterium | reverse complement strand
GAACGTGTCCTGCGCGAAGAAGTCCATCGCCTGGCGGTCGTAGTCGTAGTTCTTGCCGCCGTCGCCGGAATCCGAGTAGCCCTTGAGGAGGTCGTAGACGTACTGCGAGCCGAGGATGAACTCGTTCTCAAAGCCGAGGATCTCCGTGGTGTTGATCCATTCGGCGACGCCACGGAAGGAGTAGATGTCATAGTCGTTGTCGGAGAACCAGTCGTAGCCGCCTGTCGATCCCTGCTGGTAGGCCCACATCTTCCGGTTGGAGAATGTCCCCGTCAACTTGATCGTGTTCGCCTCGTCAAGTCGCGTGCTGAAGGTCGTATTGACGCCGTAGGTCGCGCGGTGGTAGCGATCCTCCGTGGCGTGGGATTTGCATGGATCGGACTTGAATTCCCGCCAGCCGAGCGGCCCCGGCAGATCGTACTGCGAATCGTTGTAAAACGCGGAGACGCGCAGGTACGTACCGCTCTCCCATTCCTGCTTGAGTCCGGAGTTGAGATTCCAGATGTCGTATCCTGAGTGACTGCGGTAACCGTCCGAACGGTCCCAGGCGGCGTCCGCCCAGTACTTGAGGCCGTCCTCCTCGATTCCGCCGCGGGTGCCGAGTGCGGCGCCGATCGTGCCCCAGCTGCCGCCGTGGATTTCGGCGTAGGACTTCCGTGCGTAGTCCTGAGGTTCGGTGATGATGTTGACGACTCCCGCGCTCGCGCCGTCGCCGTGCAGGACCTGCTGCGAGCCGCCGAGGACTTCGATCTTCGAAACGCCGTTCAGGGCGATCCGCGAGAGGTTCGGCGTATTGAGGTCTGGCGAGTTGAGCCGTTCGCCGTCCACCAGGACGAGCGTCCGTCCGTGTCCGTTCTCCCCGTACCCGCGCACCGAAATTTCCGCGAGTGCGGGGTTCGCCGCGCCGAGGTGGCGGATGTGGAGCTCGGGGATCTTCTTTTGGAGGAGGTCCACGGCGTCACGTGCGCCGGAAGCGCGGATCTCATCCTGTGCGATCACCTGGACGGCGGACGGGATTTCAAGCGGGGTACGGTCCAGCCGCGAGGCCTCCACCACCACGGTGGGCAGATTGGTTGCGACCGCTACGGCGGCCGCGATCAGCATTGTCGTCATTTTCCTGCTTTCCCCTCATGCGAGGTACTTGTGGGTCGAAGGACACGGCTCGTATTCCGACTTTGACGGCTGCGCGACAGCGCCTGGTTTTCACAGGTCTTTCCGGTTACCGGTCCTGATGGGGATAGTATATCAAAACTTGGCTGGAGATATGGATGCCCGTACCTACCCTAACTTCAGCACCGCATCGGCGAATTCGGCCAGATCCCGGTAAACGCCGGCGGCGTAATTGTCGAGCGAGGTCGGCTGGGCGTTGACAATAAAGACCTTGCCTCCCGCCTGCAGGGTGAGGCGGGGGAGTCCCGCCGCGGGGAAGACGGTGAGCGACGTGCCGAGGACGAGAAAGACCTCGCTCTTAATCGCGAGTGACTGCGCGGACAGAAAGGCCTGCTCGGGCAGCATTTCGCCAAAGAAGGTGATGTCGGGCTTATACGCGCCGCCGCAACGGCAGCGAGGCACCTCGCTCGCCTTGCGCAGCTCCATAATCTCATCAAAGGTCTTCTCATCGCCGCACCGCCGACAGTGATGGAGAATCGGCGAACCATGCACCTCATAGACATTCGACGAGCCGGCCTTCTGGTGAAGCATGTCGATGTTCTGCGTCGCGATTCCCTTGAGCTTTCCAAGGTCCTCAAGGTGCTTGAGCGCGCGATGAACGGGTCCGGGACGGAACTCGCCAAGCCCGTAGACAAGTTCGGCGCAGCCGCGATAATAGACGGACGGATCGCGATCGAACCAGTCGATGTCGAAGATACGCTCCGCGTCCGGATTCTTGTAAAGCCCCTCCGGCCCGCGAAAATCCGGAATCCCGCAGAGCGTCGAAACGCCCGCGCCCGTGAGGCACCCGATTGACTTCGCCTCCCCGATCGCCTTAATGAGTTCTTGCATATCCTTTTCCCTCGATGACATTTGCCTCCGCCTCGACATTATGTCTCACTCACCTACCTGTTCTACAATTACATGTCAGCCAACGAGAGTGGCAAAAACTTCATCTCTCGCCCCTTTAAGTCGGGGTTCTTCCTGAGGAAAGCGTCCGTCTTCACCGTGAGATCCGACAGGGATATCCGCGCCTTGTCTCGCTTAACCTCATAGACGTCAAAGCCGCCGTCGCTCTTTTCGCAGACAAGATCGATTTCGTTCTCGCCCTTGCGATCCCACCAGCCGCCCATGCGGACATAACGCTTCTCACAAACGAACTTCCAGTGGAAATAACGCTCCAACGCCAGGCCGGAAAAGACGTCGAAATCCCGCTGGACAATTCGCCTCAGTTCCTCAAGTTGATTCATCTCCACCAAATCCTGATGCCGATAGACAAATCTGAACCAAAACCGGAAGAAGCAATCGTCAATCTGGTAGTGGCAGTTCTTGTTGGACGATTTCTCATAGAGCGGCTGCCTCTTCGAAATCAGTCCGTACTGCGATTCCAACCGCGAAAGGTAGCCGCCGACATCGACGCCAAGCTCGTTGCTGATTTCCGCATAAGACGTTCGACCGTCTGCAATGGACGACAGAATCGTGAAGTAGGTTCCGTACTCCTTGCCGAACTCTTCACAGAGAATCGTCTTTCCCTCGTCGAGAAACGCAGTTATCGTGTCGAAACACGTGTTGATCATGCGCTTCCGATCTGTCGCACCGTTTTCCATCAGCTGTTCGACATATCTGGCCACACCACCCGAGATGGTCCAAAGCGACAGCAAATCGTCGGGCTGATAGTCTTCCTTGAAATCCGACAGGATCTCCTTCAGCACATCAACCTCAAAAGGACGCACCATCAGACGCCCGGTGTTGCGTCCGTACAACGGCTGCGAATCATCGAAGAAAATCTTGTTCATCAGCCGATTCACACTGCCGCAAACCACCAAATTCAACTTTGAGGCGTTATGATAGCGATCCCAGATTCCGGCGACTTCACCGAAGATCCCGTCATCAACCTTGTCAAACTCCTGAAATTCATCAAGGACCAAGGTGAAAGGACGATTCAGCGACTCTTTCATCAGCTCCTCGAACAATTCCGCAAAGTGTTCACACGTGCCGTGAATCGTCAGCTTAAGCACACGGACCGCCTCACGCTGCAAGGACGCACACTGAACCCTTTCCGGCTTCTTGGTAATCACCAGATGGAGATATTCGCCGTTTCCATCGTCAAATGCCTGACGGACAAGTTCGGTCTTGCCAATGCGTCTCCGTCCAGTAACGACAGTAAACCTTGCGAAATTATGCGAAATATCGCGAACTTTTCGCAGCGAAGCCAGCTCTTCTGTTCTTCCGTAAAACTTCATGGCGCTCCCCTTGTTGACAACACGCCAGTTGGCAACTGTTCCGTTGTCAACTGAGGCATAGAATATCAAAATTGCGTCGACCGGTCAATGGGAGCGACGCACAACCTCATGAGCATGCCTCTAATTGAGTCCGCGCGGATTCTGGATGATGGCGCAAATGAGACACACAAGACTCCTATATCACAAACTGGTTGTTGCGAGCAAAACGCAAACCGAACACTGCAAGCAATCGGGATAACAACGGACACGGTGTTGCAGGCGGACTTGTCGTCACATTGAACTGCCAGTTCTCTACATGCGTTTCGGACTCGTAGTCATTGAGATATCCCGAAGAAAGACAAGACGGGCCGCCAATGACATCATCTATGCTAAAAGACACCCGAACCCAACTCCCGTCACGACGGCAAAACTCAACGGAGAGGAATGGCAAAGGAATACTCTTTGTCAAGCCAGACAATTCCGCGATATCATACGCCCCTCTTTTACCATTCAGTTCACACACCTCAACCTTCGAGCAGGCCATCACCTCCGCGATGCAATCCAACAACCTGAGATAACTCGGTCGGACAGCGTCCCAGCATGAGAATGTCGGACCAAGCGTCAGCGGCGCGTCTTCCAGTCTGCATCGGTCAGCAAATGCCACCGTCGCCTCAAAAGCCCTCCCTGATCGAACAAGATCAAGCACTCCGTCTCGATCAGCGGACAGCCATTCGTGATCCAGCCAAGGTTCCCATGCGTAATGGATCATAAGATTCGCTCCTATTCGCCGAGAAGAATCGCAGGGTCGAGCAGAAACGGGATGACACCAACGAAGTAGATACCGTCCTCGTTTGCACGAAGCGGCTGACTGCCGCCGACGATCACCAGCTTGCGGAAGAAATCCCCGCTGTTACGCAGGGGAAACGTCTCCTGTGCTTCCTTCTCGCCGTCGGGAATTTCAAGGGCGCTTTGGATGTAAACCTTGCGAAACGACAGGTTGACGACAAAGTCGATCTCATGCTGACGCCGTTCTTGCCGTCCCTTGACGCGCGTAACGGTCTCAACGACGCCAACGTCAACCGAATAGCCGCGGCGAAGCAACTCGGTATAGATGACATTCTCCATCAGGTGCGTCTTCTCCATCTGCCTGAAATTAAGCTTCGCGTTCCGAAGCCCGACATCCACGGCATAGTATTTCGACGGATAGCCGAAATACCGTTTGCCCTTCACATCATACCTGTGCGCGACCGACAGCAGGAAGCAATCCTCCATGTAGCCCAGATACCTCGACAGCGTGGGTGCGCTAATGTCGACTTTCAGGACCGTTTTCATCGCATCCGCAAGCCGAGTCGGATTCGTCAGCGAGCCGACGGATGAAGACACTGCCTTGATGGCGTTGTCCAAGACATAGTCGTCTTTCAGATTGTAACGCTCGACGATATCGCGATTGTAAACATACCGGAAGAGCCCTTCAAGGTACGAAGCCCGTTCCCTGTCGTCCTTCGCCGTAACGGCACGAGGCATACCGCCGTACATGAGATAGTTGTCCCAAGCCACAGATGCGTCCAAATCAGGACGAGCCGATCGGTATTCCGCAAACGAGAGCGGCCAAATGCGAATCTCAACGCCGCGATCGCGAAAGTTCGTGGCTACGTCCTTCGACAGCATCTGCGAATTCGACCCCGTGACATAGACACCGACACCCCGCTTCTTCATGAGCGAATTGAGCACGTCATAAAAAGTCGTCGCCGTCGGATCGGTCGCGTCCTTCGGCTGGCACATTTGGATTTCGTCAATCAGAACATAGGTCGGTTTTCCATCCTTTGGCAACCGATCCTTGACAAACTTCGACAAGACCTCTGGTCGCCGTTCGCCCTTGTGGTCGTCATCATCCAGCCGAATCGCAATGATATGGTCGTCTGCAATGCCGGTTTCATGCAACCAGTCCACAAACAACTCAAAAAGCAGATAGCTCTTTCCGCAGCGGCGAATTCCGGTTATGACCTTCACCCGATCATCATCGCGATAATCAATCAGCTTCTGAAGATAAAAATCTCGCTTTATTCTCATCGCATGGCTTTTTTACCGTTAGGTCACTTGTGACTCTTTTGCAAAACGACCGCAGTATACCAAATCTCATTGTACATGACAATGGCTCCCCCGGACATTGTGAATCATCTGTGCGACTTTTAGCTGAAGTTCGTCTCCTGTTTAGCGACTATTCGCCGCGAAATTCTTCCCTAAGCCAAGAGCTGTCAGTACGCTTGAACCGATAGACGCGGGCGCCCGGACGAAAGACCTTAACCTCCGGCTCGCCGTTCCTGAAGATCACCATCGTCCCGTCCTCCTGCGCCCAGGCCGTTTCCGGCACCTCGGCGGAACCGATATAGGAGAGTTCCTCTTGCAGTCGCCTGTCAAACCCACGCCAGACCTCGAGCTGGTAGTGTGGGCCGAAATATGCGTCCACAATCCCCATCCCGTCGATCAGATCGTATCGGACGCCCTCCTTGAGCTTGAAATCGTTGTATCCGGCGAAGGACAGCAAAATTGCGCCGGCGCTGAAGCCCGCCATCACCGTTCCGTTCACATAGGCCGCCCAGAGCGGAGCATAGAGGTAGTAGTCGTGCAGTTTCCGCACCAGGTATTCCGTCCATCCGCCGCCGAACCAGATAATGTCCGCCTTCATGATCTTCCGGCGCAGGGCGACAATGTCCTTCGGTGCCTCCGACCAGATCTTCACCGGCTCCACGCGCGCACCCGCCGCACGAAACGGCCGCGCATAGTTCTCGATGTTGTTCGCCGCGTCCTCGCCCGCCGTGCAGAACAGGAGGACCTGCGGATTCGGCTTGCCCGACAAGTCGCAGATCGTCGCCGCCATCCGCTCGTCCAGCCCGCCCGAAAAGACGGCGATCCGCCCGGGGGCTTCCTGCTGTCGGACGGCATTGGGCTCCGGCTTTGGCGGGAACCTCGTCCTGCCTGACAATCCTCCGACGGCCACCACGACATAGGCAGAAACCAACCCGATCAGCGGCCACCAAAACAGAGTCTTTTTCATTTAACCTCCTCCATTCATCCCTCACACCCTTTCGAACCGCCGCACACGGCGGCCGTCGACCTCAATCTCCTCGAAGAACATCTTGGCGGGCCTGACCCAGAGGCCGAAGTCGCCGTAGAGAAGCTGATAGACCGCCATTATCTCCAGCGTCTCGCTGTGCGGCGCGAGGCCGAGGAGCCGGTACATCTTCCCCTTGTAATGGCGGAAGTCATGTCCGATGCCATCCTTCCACTCCTCCGGCACCACGCACTTCTCGGAAAGCTGATAATCCATTCGTCTCACCACCTGTCAGCGTGGATCTTTGCGGGGTTCCACTTGTCCTTTACCGCCGGGTCTTCCGCCGGATAGCCGATCGGGATGACACAGAGCGGCGAATAGCCATCGGGGATCGCGAGGATCTCGCGCACGATTGCGACGCGCTCTTCGCCCGGGAAAACACCCGTCCAGACCGCGCCGAGGCCGAGGCCGTGCGCCGCAAGGAGAATGTTCTCCGTCGCCGCCGAACAATCGTGAATCCAATACTCCTTGCCGCGACCGGGAAGTCCGTTGTCCAAGGAGCCGCAGACGACGATTGCGAGCCGTGCGCCGTTTGCAACGCGCGAATACGGCAGGCGCTCGCCGAGCTTCTGGAGCTGTTGCTTGTCCTTCACCACGACGAACTCCCATGGGCGCCTGTCCATCGCCGACGGCGCCGCCATCGCCGCCTTCAGGATCTTCTCGACCTTCTCGCCCTCAACCGCGCGGAGCGGATCGAACTTGCGGATCGACTTGCGCGTCGCAATCGCCGTCAGCACGTCCGGCACGCTTCCGTCCGACACCGTCTTGATGCCTTCGCCGACACCGCTGAAGAACTCCGTCGACCCCTTGCCGACAAGTGACCCGGCCTTCCGCGCGGCCTTGCGCCCCGCGTTCTCGACCTTCTCGCACCCGACCATCGCCAGCCCCGCCGCCAGCAGGACGCCAACCGCAATCATCTTGTTCATAGCCTCTCCTTTTCCTAAGTTACCGACAAACATCAAGCATTATATCACAGATACCGATAGCCGACGCCGTGAACGGTACCGATCGCCTGCGACTTGCCACCGACCTTCTCCAGCTTGCGTCGCAGGTTGGCCACGTGCTGGTCAAGCGTGCGCGTCGTTCCGAAGTAGTCCTGCCCCCAGACGGCGTTCAATAGCGCGTCACGCGAAAGGACCTCGTCCCGATGCGCCGCGAACGTGCGCGTCAGCCTCATCTCGATGTCCGTGACCGGCTCGAATCCCTTCGGCCCCTGCAAGCTGTAGCGCTTGACGGACACCGCCGCGCCCGCGAAGTCAAAGTCCTCCGCCGCCGGACCGGACGCCTTCTGCGGCGCCGAGCGTCGGAGCGCCGCCGCGATGCGCGCGAGAAGTTCGCGAACGCCAAACGGCTTCGTCACGTAATCGTCGGCGCCGAGTTCCAGTCCGACGACCTTGTCGATCTCCGCGCCTTTCGCCGAGAGCACCAGCACCGCCACCGAGCTGCCCGCCGCCCGCACGGTCCGGCAGACGTCGTAGCCCGACTTCTCCGGCATCATCACGTCGAGAAGCAGCAGGTCGAACGGCTCCTTCGCCGTGCGCCAAGCGTCGATCGCCTGCGCCCCGTC
>JAZUHK010000010.1:0-8802 GCA_045641645.1 Kiritimatiellia bacterium | reverse complement strand
TGCGGGCTACTGCGGCGCGGACGCGAGCGAGTTCGCGGAGGAGGAGACGTGGTACCAGGGCGTGGCGCTCCCGGCGGACGCCTGCACGGTGGCCTTTGGCTCCGCGTCGCTCCCGACGGTGACGGTCTCGGGGCTCCCCTCCGGCGTCAAGTTCGACAAGACGACTTGCCGCTTCACGGGCGTTCCGACCGCGGCCTCGACGGAGAAGAAACCGTTCTTCACGGTCAAGATTTCGGTGAAGAACAAGTCCGGTGCGACGGACATCCTGACGAAGAGCGTCCGCGTCGAGGCGCATCCCGCGTGGGCGGTCGGTAATTTCGACGGCTACCACATGGAGGAGGGTGCGACGAACGGTACCTTCACGGCGACGGTCGGCAAGACCGGCAAGGTGAGAGGCAAGACGAAGGGCGGCCTCGCCGACACGTCGATCAGCGCGGAGAACTTCGCAAGCGTGAAGCTGGCATACGGCGCGCTCTGCTACGTCGCGGACGTCACGGTCAGCTACAAGGACCCAGAGACGAAGAAGACGGTCAAGCAGGTTGACACGCTCTACCTGATGGAAGATCAGGCGACTGGCCTTGGCACGATCGGCGGCGGCGACGTCTTCGGCAATGGCTGCGTGGGCGTCCAGCGTGCGTGGGACCGCAAGGACCTCGCGTACCTGTACCGGGAGTTCGATACGAAGGCGCTGAAGAATCCGCTCGTGCTGGACGGCATCACGCTCAAGTTCGGTGCGAAGGGCAAGGTGACGGTCGGCGGCACGGTCGGCGGCGTCAAGGCCAGCGGTACGACGTACGTGATGCCGGTCGCGTGGGGGGAGGGCGAGACGAACCTCTACGCGCAGGTCTATGTGTACGTCGCGCCGAAGAAAAACCTCAAGGAGGGCGTGAGCGAGGTCTGCGACATCATTCTTTTGGTTGGAGCTTCGGGATCGGACGACAAGTTTGATGCGGTTGAGCGCGGGCGTCCCGGCCAAAAGTAAACGCACGGGAACCGTGCGCTTACTTCTGCCGGAGCGATGGCGAAAGCCCTTGATGAAAACGGCTGGCTGTTCGTCAGTCAAAGTGGTAGCCATATGAAGTTTCGCAATCCGATAAGCGGGAAGACGGTCATCGTGCCGAATCACGGGACGCATGACTTGACGCCGGGAACGCAAAAGCGAATCATGAGAGACGCGGGGCTTACCGACGAAGATCTCTGATCTGATAATAGAATTCAACCCCAAACCACGAAGGCCGCGTCCGCAAGGGATGCGACCTTTGATTTTCATTTCCTGTCATCAGTTGCCAAGGGTCGTTGCGACCGTGAAGGAAGGAAGATTTGTAACTGAACAAAGGAACAATGAAACAGAAGGAACAAAAAGTGAAACTGTCGGCGCGAAGGTTGCGACCTACGTGCTGCCGACCGCGTGGCAGCGCACGATGACGCCGAACCTCCGCGCGCAGGTCTATGTGTACGTCGCGCCGAAGAAAAACCTCAAGGAGGGCGTGAGCGAGGTCTGCGACATCATTCTTTCGGTTGGAGGTTCGGGATCGGTCGACAAGTTTGATGCGGTTGGGCGCGAGCGGTAAGGGAGCGTAAATTTCCCGAACCGCACGCGGAAAAAATATGGTAAAATATTTGAACATTTCTCGGGCGGAAGCATTTAAACCGAAAATACCCAAACTGAAAACACCCAATCAAGGATCGCACAAGATGACAAAGAGAATCGCGTTGCTGGCTTTGGTCGCCATGGCGATGGCCGCTTATGCTGAGTATGATACCCGTCAGGTGAGTCCGTTCGAGACGGCCAAGGCGGAATGGCAGGCGAAGTACGACGTCTGGGTGCAGGGCGGCAAGCGCGGGGGCGCGCCGACGGACTGGCGCTACTACCCCGAAGTGGAATTCACGGCTCTCATGATGGAGCATGAGGCGCGGCAACAGCGAAAGCCCTTTATGCGCCAGCGCTGGGTGGATGCGCAACTGAAGGCGGGGGCTACGAACGGCCCCGTCTGCGTCACCGCCCGCACGCAAGACGGTCCCTATACCCGCTTTTCGATGCCGGTAGAGTTTCGCCGCACCGGTGCCTACAAGGTGTGGCTTCGCTATTACCAGCCCTCGAATATCTACGCGCGGCTTTCGGTCCGATTCGTCAAGCCCTCGGGCGAGACGGCGCGCTATCTCATCATCGACCGCCCCGACTACTATCAGGGCAAGGTGGAGCGTCAGTTCCGCACCGGCCGCAAGGGCGGGCTCGTCTGGGAGCCGATCGAGATGAATGTCGAGCATCCCGGCGTCTATACGTTCGTCGCCAATGTGCAGCACATTGATTCGGTGCGGGGGGCGGATCAGGGCCCGAACCTCATCGCGCTCAACGACCTTTGGGTTTCGGACGATCCCAAGTTCGATCCGCGCAAAGGTACGCCGAAGGCGACCGATGTCGCCGTGGAAGCGGCGCCTAAGGCACCGGAGGGCTTTGAGAACGCGCGCCATGTGGAGCCGCACGTCACCTTGAACTCAACCGTCAAGGATATGCAGAAGCGCATGCCCTGGATGATTATGGAGTGCTATCAGCATTTCTCCGATCCGATCGCGCGCATCTACCTTGGCGCGACCGACAGCTGGAAGAACGAGAAGGAGCAGTCGTACGGCTTCACCTACACCGCCAATCCCGACGGCGGGCGCGGCTATCCCGAGGAGAAGGCGCTCGAAAAGCTCTATCCGTGGGATGCGCGCAAGCCCGGCTACGAGTATGCCTCCGCGACGAACGGCGTCGGGCGCTCCGGCGGCGGCGGGCGGCTCTGGCCCAGCTGGGAGGATTCGTTCGAGCCGTACCTCGCGGCCTATTCGAACGCCGCGGACCGCGTGGCGAAGGAACTGATGCAGAACGACAGCGACCTTCTGGCCTACTGGTGGACGGCGTGGGAGCAGTGTGGCAGCTTCGACGAGGGCCCCACTTCGCAGATGAACTACCGCAAGTGGCTCGAAAAGAAGTACGGCTCGCTCGACGCGCTCAACCACGCCTGGCATACCGCCTATACGAACTTCGCGCAGATCCACGGCACCTCCTATCACTGGGAGTACATCAACGGCGAGAAGGGCGTAAGGAAGACGAACGAGCTGGAGCGTTGCCAGTATATCGCCAACTTCTCGAACTTCCGCCAGTTCCGTTCCGAGGTGTATGCGAAGAAGATCGGCATGAAGACGATCGCGGCGCTCAAGAACGACCCGAAGAAGCGCCATATCACCTCCAACCTCTCGTGCAACAACCTCTCGTCGGTGATGTGGCTCAAGCTCCGTCCGCTCTCCTTCGAGGACACCTGCCGCATCACCATGGCGGGTTCGGACATGGTCGGCTACGACAACTACGGCACCGACGACCTCAACGGCGCGAACTACGAGCTCTTCGATTCGTTCGGCGACGGCAAGCTCCGCCCGATGATCCGCGAGGGCTCGACGCATACGCCCGATCCGTTCATGCTTTCGCGCATGATGGGCTCGAACATGGCCAAGGGCATGCGCGGCATGAGCTGTTTCTGCTTCATGGAGAACTACTCGGGCGAGCTTTCCAAGTTCGGCATGTCCAACATGTACGACGACGCCGCGCCGCGGCCGAAGCTCGCGGCTTGCTCGGATAACTTCCGCGCCTTCAACCAGATGGGCGACGTCCTCTCCGAGACGGCGCGCGAGCGGGCGGTGAAGCCGGTGGCGATCTACTACTCCTCGATGTGCAACGTCTTGCAGGAGCGTCCCTACGGCTCGATCTTCGACTGCGGGCCCGACAACTTCTTCCGCGTCTATGAGCTCATTCACGCCAACGGCTATCCCGTCACCTTCGTGACCGACTATCAGTTCCGCCACAATCCCGAGTGGATCGACAACTGCGCGGCGATCTTCTTCGTCGATGCGACCTACATTCCCGACGACGTCCGGGCGAAGATCTACGAGTATGTTGAGAAGGGCGGCCACATCGTCGCCGACGCCCAGTCGGGCTCGCGCAACGGCGAGGGCTTCCAGACGGGCGAGTTCACCGAATGGCTCGGGGTGAAGCCCGTGCAGCAGGAGAAGTTCGACGAGCGCGAACGCGCGGGGGCCCTGGCGTTCGGCTACTCGGCCTATTCGTTCGACGTCATTCAGCGTGACGCGCTTTGGAAGACGGCGGTGGAAATCAAGGAAACGCCCTATTCGCCCGAGCATCCCGTCTTCAAGCATCTCAAGAAGGTGATGTTCTCGTGCCTCGGCTACAACGAGGTGAAGATCGACGCCGACGACGCGCGGGCGCTCCTCTGCGAGAACAACGGGCGTCCGGCGTGGGTGCAGCGCCAGCACGGCAAGGGCACCTCCAACTACTTCGCGGGATTCCTCGGCACGGCTTACGGCGCGGGGTGCACGCAGTACGAGTGGAGCGACAAGCATTCGGGGCCCGATCCCTATCGCTTCATCGACGCGATCCTCGCCACCTGGGGCGTGGAGAAGGCGGCGGTCAACGATCTCCCGGGCTGGGAGGGGCTCTATCTGCGCACCGAGTCGCCGCTCACCGATAAGCGCGGCAACGCGGTCTTGGGGCAGATGACCCAGGCGGGCGGCGGCGTCAGGGACTACCGCGTCAAGTACCGGATGCCAAAGGGCGCGAAGAAGCCGGGGATGGTACTCGCCCAGACGAGCTCCTCGCGCGAACTTAAGCGCGTCGATTTCAAGTGGGACGACAAGGCGCGTACGCTCGCGGTGAAGATGCCCGGCTATCGCTGCTGGGGCTACGCCTACTCGCTCGTCGAGTCGCGTCCGCTGGTGTCGATCCGGCCGGTCGGTCCGATGAAGCGCGATGCCTACGACCTCCCCGATTTCCGTCCGGGTGACGAGGTGAAGTTCGCGGTCAAGGTGTTCAATCCGTCCGCGAAGAAGCTCGCCGCTGGCGGCAAGGTGACGCTGCGGCTCACCGAGGGCTGGTTCTACGACCGCGAGACGGCGGAGTTCGGCGAGATCGCGGCCTACGGCGAATCGGAAGAGCAGATCTTCACCGTCAAGGCGCCGATTGTCAACGCCGCGCGCAGGGTGCGTCCGATCAACTTCATCTACGAGGGCGCGTACGCGAAGTTCATCGGCAGCGACATGCCGGTAGCTTCCGAACCGGCGGTCGTCATGGCCTGGTTCCAGAAGGAGGCGCAGGAAGCGCCGGCGGTGGACTTCGGATTGGAATAAGCGATGCACGCGCTGATTCTGGCGGCGGCCGGCGTGGGGGTCTGGTGGCACTGGATGGGCTACGAGATCACTCGCGCCGGCATTACGCGCGATCTGGAGGCGATGCGTGCGAGCTACGTCGCCGACGCCACGATCTTCAATGTCACTTCGCATTCCGGCGACTGGTGCGGCAAGCCGATTGAGAACGTGCCAGATCCCGCCGTTTCCTATTGGAATCACGCCTGGTGGGCGCTCGTACGCCATGCGGCGGCCGAGGCGAAGCGATGCGGCATTTCGCTGGGCATGGAGGTGGCGCCCGGCTATACCCATACGGGCGGCCCGTGGGTGCGGCCCGAGGGGGCGATGAAGAAGCTCGTCTGGTCGGTTTCGTACAAGGCGAATCCGCCCATCCCGCCGCATGATTCGCGGTTCTATCAGGACATCACCTTCCTGACGGTGGGGAAGAAGTTCTATCGCTTCGGCTATACGCTGACGGGGGCGACCTCGGGGCCTGCGCCCGATGATATCGACAAGCAGTGCCTGGAGGCCGACAAGATGTCGCGGAAGGCGATGCTCGCGCACGCCGACGCCTTCCTCGCGGGACTTAGATCGGAGCTGGGGGAGTATCTGGGCAAGGGCTTCGATTTCGTCGCGGTCGATAGCTACGAGGTGGGCGGCGCCGACTGGACGGACGATTTCCCCGAGCGCTTCAAGACGCTTGCGGGCTATGATCCGCTGCCGTTCCTGCCCGTCTTCGCGGGCGAGAAGATGAAGGACGGCGAGAAGTTCCTCGACGATTTCGCCCGCGTCAAGGCGCAGCTCTATCTCGATGGTTTTCGCGCGCTCGCCGAGCGCTTCCGCGAAGCGGGGCTCAAGGTGCGCATCGAACCTTACGATTGCCCGTTCACCCCTGCCGACGGGGCGGTGATCGCGGATCTGCCGATGGACGAGTTCTGGGCGGCGGGCGACTGGCAGCCGCGCTTTCTCAAGCCGGGCGAGCGCGTGCCGTTTAGGATCGTCGGCGCCGAGGCCTTCACTTCGGATGCGGGCACCGCCGACTGGACGCTGAGTCCCAGGGATTTCAAGTTTTCCGCCGACCGCGCTTTCGCCTACGGCATCAACCACCTCTGTCTCCACGACTGGGTGCATCAGCCGTTTTCGGAAAAGTGGAAGCCGGGGATGTCGATGGGCTTCTTCGGTTCGCACTTCGGCGAGAACCAGACCTGGTATGAGCCGGGCAAGGCCTTTTTCAAGTATCTCGCCGACTCTCAAGGCGAACTTCGCCGCGGCGTTTCGGTGCGCGCCGGCGTTCGTTACGAGAACGGGGTCTTGAGTTGCGAGCGCCGCGAGGGGGTGACGAACATCTGGTTCTTCGCCAACTTGGGCGGGGCGAAGGCGGCGCTGGTCGCCGAGAGAACCGAGGTGGTGTTAGAGTCCGGCGAGTCGCGTTTCGTCGAGTCGGAAAAGGAGCTTGCCTTCGCGGTGGGGGAAGTGCCGCCGCCGAAGCCCGCGCGCATCCTGCCGCTGGAAGGTCCGTGGGAAGTGTCGTTTGAAGCGGGGAGAGGCGCGCCTGAAAAGCCGATCGTGCTCACCGATCTCAAGTCGCTTACGGAGATTGCGATTCCCGGCGTCAGGTATTTCTCGGGGACAGCGAGTTACTCGAAGGAATTTTGGTTCTATCCGCCGCAGGCGGGCGAGCGCGTCCTTTTGGATCTCGGGGGCGTGAGGGAGATGGCGGAGCTGATTCTGGACGGCAAGTCCTTCGGGGTCAAGTGGTGTCCCCCGTATGTCTTCGACATCACGGATTATGTGAAGGGGGTGCCGCTTGCCTGGGGCAAGAAGCGCATAGATCCCGTCATTCGGGTGACGAACACTTGGCATAATCGGCTCGTCGGCGACAATCTCGAACCCGACGACTGCGACTGGTATCCGCCAAATCCGCGGCGCGCCACGGCGACCAAGCTTTGCGGGCGGGGAATCCGGCGCATTCCCGATTTCGTCATGAAGGACGGCGAGCGGCCGTCGCGCGGGCGGATCGGCTGGTCGGACTGGGATTATTTCGCGGTGGACACTCCGCTGATCCCGGCGGGGCTTCTGGGGCCGGTCACGCTCCGCTTTGAAAACTAAGAACTGGGATTGGGGATTGATGAATCCGCTTGCTTTTCGCGATGATGGTGGCAAGGCGCCGGCGCTTGCGGCTCGCGGCGTCAGTCGCCGCTATGGAGAACGCGAAGTGCTGAAGGATTTTTCGCTCACGCTCGAGCGCGGCGGATTCGAGGCCCTGATGGGACCGAGCGGTAGCGGCAAATCGACGTTTCTCCATCTTGCCGCGGGGTTGCTCGCGGCGGATGCGGGGGCGGTGGAGATCGGCGGCAGGGATGTGGTGAAGATGTCCGATGGCGAGGTGACGAAGTTTCGCCGCCGCCGGATCGGGGTGGTCTTTCAGGCGTTCAACCTGCTGTCGGGAAAGACGGTGCGGGAGAATGTGCTGTTGCCGCTGCGGCTGGAGGGTGGCTGGCGGGCAGAGCGGCAACCGGCGGCGCTCGCCCGCCTTGCGGCACTCGCCGAACAGTTGGAGATCGCCGCGCTTCTCGACCGGCGTCCCGAAGAGCTTTCGGGCGGCGAGCGCCAGCGCGTTGCCTTCGCACGGGCGCTGATGCCGATGCCGGAGGTGGTTCTCGCCGACGAGCCGACGGGCAATCTCGACCTCGCGGCGACGAAGCGCGTCTGCGAGCTGCTCCGGCGGGCGAACGAAACGGAAAAGAGCGCGATTCTCGTGGTCACCCACGATCCTGTGGTGGCGGCGACGGCGAAGAAGGTGCATTTCCTCAAAGACGGGAAAATCGCCGCGAGCTATGAGACCGGCGGCGATCCTGCGCTGGTTTCGCAAAGGTATCTGGAGACCTATCGGTGAAGGTGCGGCAGGTCTCGGCGATCGTCGGTATTGCGCTCGCGGCGGGAGTGGTGATCTTCATCGATTCGCTGCGCGCCACCAATGACCGCCAGGCGACGGCCGTCGCCGAGGCGCTGATTAGGCAAGTGCCAGTTTCTCCGCGTGCCCGCACGGCGATGATGGCGCTCGACTTCCGTCCCGGCGGGCGGGTGATGCAGGGGCCGCCGATGCGGGTGATGATGGCGGAGGGCGCGCAGGTGGAGACGGGTGCGTGCGTGGTGACCAAGGCGCTCTTCGCCCAACGGCGGCTCGAACCGCCGGCGGTTGGTACGACCTTGAAGTTCGTCGGCCGCAATGGGGCATATGAGCTTAAGCTTGCTGCGGTGCTCGATTGGGAGCGGCCGACGCGCGGTTACCCGAATGTCTTCGTCGCCCCCGCGACGGCCGCGGCAATCGGCGAGGAATGGAAGGCCTGTCGAACGCCGCCGGTGGAGGAACTTGCCGCGGGTTTCCGCAGTGACGCGGGGAGGAATCTCGACCGGGCGAAGTGGCTGCTGCTCGGCGCGGCGATACTGACGGCGCTCGCCATGTTGGTAAATTCCCTTTTCCTCTCGGTTGAAGCGCGACGGAAGGAGCTGGCGCTTTTGCGGGTGGTGGGGCTTACATGCGCAGGGGTCGTCAGGCGAGTTCTTGGCGAGGCGGTGGCGGTGACTCTTGCCCGAGTGACGCTGGGGTGTTTGGGGGCGGTGGGA
>JAZUHK010000009.1:0-45363 GCA_045641645.1 Kiritimatiellia bacterium | reverse complement strand
CCCCTGGGCCGCCCCGGCGTGCGTGCGGCCGCCGGCGACGACCAGCGAGAAGAACAAGGCGACGACCCTCGCCTACCCGCGGCGCATCGCCGCGGAGCTCAAGGTCGTCGGCCTCATGAACATGCAGTTCGCGATCGAGTCCACCAAGGACGATCCCGAGGGCAAGGTGTACGTCATCGAGGCGAATCCGCGCGCGTCGCGCACGGTGCCGCTCGTCTCGAAGGTCGGCGGCACGCAGATGGCGGGCATTGCGACGCACCTCATGCTCGGCGAGACCGTGAAGGGCCTCGGGCTCGACCAGGAGAAGCATTTCGTCCCGTACTTCGGCGTGAAGGAAGCGGTGATGCCGTTCGAGAAGTTCCCGGAGGTCGATCCGGTCCTCGGGCCGGAGATGCGCTCGACGGGCGAGGTGCTGGGGCTCGCGGACACGTTCGGGCTTGCGTACTACAAGTCGCAGGAGGCGGCGGGCTCGCCGCTCCCGACGGAGACGGGGAAGATCCTCGTGTCCCTCTGGGAGAAGCCGGATGATGCGGTTGCCGCGGTGAAGAAGTTCGTCGAGCTCGGCTTCGAGATCGTCGGCACCGAAGGGACGATCGAGTTCCTGAACGGGAAGGGCCTCAATGGCAAGGTCATCGCCAAGATCGGCGAGGGCCGCCCCGACGTCCTCGATGCGATCAAGAACCGCGAGGTCAAGCTCATCATCAACACGCCTTCGGGGCGCCGCGATGCGCGCGCGGACGACTGCCGCATCCGCCAGGCCGCGATCAAGTACAAGGTTCCGTACTTGACGACGATTGCCGCCGCGACGGCCGCCTCGGAGGGCATTGCCGCCGCGATGAGCGGGAAGGGCGAGGTTCGTTCGCTTCAGAGTTATCATTCGTCGATCAGATGACGGCCGTCTGGACTTGCGGCCATTGCCGGATCCGCCGGCTCTGGGTGCGGCGGCGAAGTTGACTTGCCGTCCGGTTTTTCGCTATAATACCCGCGGAATGAAAATCGTTTCTACCGCTGTAGTGTTGGCGCTGGGGCTGGGCCTCGGCGCGGTGGCTTTTGCCGGGGAAGAGGACGCGCCGGCGGTCCCGGCCATGGATTCGCTCCTCAAGGCCGAAATCGACTATGTCGAGGCGCTCGTCAATAACGCCTATCCCGATTTCGCCGAGGTCGTGATCGCCGAGACGAAGCGGCGCTGGCCCGAGGCCGAGGCGCCGCTGTTCGCCATCGAGATCCGCGGAATGCTTTCGCTCGGCAAGTTCGAAGAGGCCGAGCGCAAGATCGCCGCGCTCCCGGAGCGCAAGGGGCCGAAGTTCTGGGGCGCGCGGCTGGAAGTGGCCAACAACTACTTCGCCCGCAATCAGAAGGACGCCGGCATCAAGATCTACGAGGAGTTCTTCAACGCCTATCCGAAGCCCACGGCCGAGATCGGCACGTTCTATCTCGACGCCTCCTACATGTTCGGGCAGCTCCTCTTCACCGACAAGCGGTATGCCGAGGCCGCGGCGCGCTACGAGGCGTCGTTGCCGCTCGTCGATCCCGAGTATTGGTGCAACATGGCCGCCGAGACGGTCAAGATGTACATGAAGGCCCATGACGAGTCGCCCAAGGGCAAGGGCGGCGATTGTCTTGACAAGGCCGAGAAGATCGTCGATAAGCTCCTCTACCATCTCGAAAATCCGGTGTTCTTCGGGCAGGCCATCTCCATGAAGGCGCATATCGCCGAGTTGCGCGGCAAGGTGGAGCTCGCCAAGGAGTTCATCGACGAGTACAAGCCCCAGCTGGAGGACATCCACGCGCAGATCCTGGAGGCCGATCCCGAAGGCACGCTGGGGCTACTGCGGCTTTCGCCGCTGCCCGAGTGCCTCTATCTCCAGGGCAAGATCCTCTGGAACGCCGCCCGGGAGGAGTATAAGAATTCGCCGCGCGACGACGAGAAGGTGAAGGCGTATCTCTTCGGCGCGCGCGACAAGGCGACGGGCAGGCGCAACGGGCAGGGCGCGTTCAATCTGGCCGTCAACGTCTTCATCAAGTACGAATCGAGCCCCTGGGCGGTTTCGGCCGGCGAAATGTCGGAGCAGATCCGCGAATTCGCCGAGAAGAGCTACGGCGCGAAGATCAAGACGAAGATCACCAAGGAGCAGATCGACAAGATGCGCCTCAAGCAGTTCAAGCAGGCGCACGACCTCTTCCTCGCCGACCGGTACGCCGAGGCGGTGAAGTCCTACTTCGAGGTGTTGGAGCGCTATCCCGAACTGGAGGAGTCGGTCAAGAGCTTGGGGAACATGATCTCGGCGATGCAGGATCTCTGCGTGGAGGAGCAGGACGAGGCGAAGAAGGCCGAATGGCGGCTCGACTGCGATACGGTGGAAGGGTATGTGGCCGAGCGCTTCGCCGGTCATCCCAACCGCGCGCTGATGCTGGCGGCGGGGAACGTGGTGATCGCCGCCGCCGCGAAGGAGAAGGAGCGCAAGGAGCTCGCCCGCTCGAAGGAGCTTTACCGTCAGTTCTGCTGCAATTACCTCGACCATCCGAGCGCTCCGATGCTCGCCGCCGGGCTTGCGGGAGAGGCGCAGAAGGCCGAGGACTACGACGAGGCGCTGGCCAACTGGGGGATCATCGAGCGCCTCTACACCAATTCCGCCTTCTACGCTTCGGCGCTGGCGCAGAGCTCCTATTGCCACGGCAAGCTCGGTCATCCGAAGGAGGAGATCGCCTACATCAGCCGCTATTTGCCGTTGGAAGAGGTGAAGATCCGTCGGTTGCAGGCCCAGATGCAGCTGGCGCAGATGTATCAGCGCGACGGGCTCGCCATTCTCGCGGGCGCGGAAACGAACGAGACCGAGCAGGCGGTCGCCGCCGCCGAAGCACGCGGCTCGGCGCAGATCATCCGCGCCATCAAGCAGTTCAAGAGCTTCACGGCCGAGGCCGGCAAGGCCATTGCCGATCCTGCCACGCCGAAGGCCGACTTGGAGAAGTATCGCGAATTGCGCGAGGGGGCGCTTTTCCTGGTGGGCGACTGCTGGGCGCGGATGACGCGCCCCGCGGCGAAGATTGCGATGCTGCGCGGCCAGGCGGCGGCGAGCTACGAGCAGTACGTGAAGGAGTATCCCGAAGGGCAGTTCGTGAAGACGGCGCTCGTGAAGCTGGGGACGATCCACACCGCGCTCGGCGACCTCGAAAAGTCGAAGGACGCGCTCGACCGCCTCTCGAAGCTCTTTCCCGATTCCGACGAGGCGAAGAACGCGAAACCGCGGCTCGCCAAGAACCTGATGGAAATGGGGATGGTGCGCGAGGCGACCGAAATCTACGGCGAGATGCTGCGCACCGACGGCAAGTACACGGCCGTGCAGTTCCTGGCCGCGGGCGAGGCGCTCATCAACGGCCGCAGCTGGGAGCTTGCCAACCGCGCTTACGAGGCGGCCATCCGCCTGGCGGCCACCAATCAGCCCGTGACGGTGGCGAAGGCCCGCCTGGGGCAGGCGCGTTGCGCCTTCAAGCAGGGCTCCTACGCCGAGGCGCGGGAGGCGCTCGATCTCTTCCTGCAGGACGAGAAGATGTCCAAGATGGCGATTGCCGCCGACGCCTACTTCATGATGGCCGAGGTGGCGAGCGAACAGGGCCGTAACGAAAAGGACAAGACGCTCCGCGGCAAATGTTTCGGCGCGGCTATCGGCGCCATCAAGAAGGTGCGCGGCTACTGGGCCAGGAAGCCGCAGTGGGAGCAGGACGAGATCGACCTCCTCTCGGGCGATATCCTGGTGCGGCGCTACGAGGCCGAGAAGGAAATGGGGCTGGATGAAGACGCCGCGGAGACGCTCGGGCGCGCCGCTTCCACCTTCCAGGTCTTCATTCAGGCCAAGTCGCCTTCCGAGAGCCATCCGATCGAGGCGTTCAACGATGGCGAGCGCGAGAATCTGGAGCGCGCCTACGCGACGCTTTTGCCGCTGATGGCCAAGCAGGGTGCCGAGCAGTCGGCGAAAGTGGTCGAGCTGGGTGAGGCGTGCCTCAAGCTCTTCCCCGGCGGCAAGCACCGGACGGAGATCATGAACGCCATCAACCAGGCGAAGGCCGATCTGCCGGCGGCGGAAGTGACGGAACAATCTGAGGAGGAAGCGGAATGAAGCAGATGATCAGGGGAATGCTCTTGGGTCTCGGTGCGGCGGCGGCGTTGCCGCTCGGCGCGGTTCAGGGAACCATCGCGAGCGAGGCGACGGACTATACGGGCGACATCAAGTGGCAGCCGCGCGCGAGGACGTATCTCGTCTCCTACAAGAAGGGAAAGACGACCGTTCAGGCGGAATTGAAGCTGGCCGAGGTGTCGCGGCTTGAGATCGCCAAGCCCGCGGGCTACGACAAGGCGGTGGAGGCGGTCGAGAACCGTAACGGCAGCGCGGCGATCCAGCCGCTCAAGAAGATCGTCGCGGAATACCGGATGCTCACCTGGGACAAGCCCGCGGCGCGCTATCTCGTCCTCGCCTATCTCGCCGCCGATCAGCTCAAGAACGCCGCCGACCTTTGCGAGGAGATGCTGCGCGACGACAAGACCGCCGCCTATTCGGGGGATTTCGCGATGGCCTACTGGCAGGTGCTCCTCCGGCAGGGGAAGCGCGAGCAGCTGGAAGGCGCGATGAAGAAGGCGATCTCCTCGGGGAGCCGGCAGGCGGCGGCCGCCGCCACCGTGATGCGCGGCGATGCGATCATGAGCGAGGGCGACAGTCCCGATATCACCAAGCGCGCCTTGCGCGACGGCTATCTCCGCGCGGCGCTGATGTACGCCGATCCCGAATGCGCGCGCGAACGGCAGGAGGGGATGATGAAGGCGGCGAAGTGCTTTGACAAGCTCGGGCAGGCCTCGCGCGCGGAGAAGCTCCGCACGCAGGCGAAGTCCCTCTGAAGGGTTTCAGGTTTACTCAACAAAGGAAAACAACATGCACAAGATTCGTAAGACGTTGATGGCGGCGGCAATCGCGATCGGCACCTCGGTGGCGCCGATGGCGGCTTTCGAGGCGTTTGCCGAAGGTGGGGAACTGACGAACGAGGCGGGCGAGGTCGTCTCGGGTGACGCGGCGAAGTCCTCAAGCTCCGGCGGCGGCTTCTACGAGATCGTCTTCGGTTCGGGCGTCGTCGGCATGCTCCTCTGGTTTGCGCTTTTCGGCGACTTCGGTATGGCCATCTACTTCGCGATGGACTGCTCCGTCCTCATCAAGCCCGACAAGCTCATGCCCAAGCGGCTCACCGACGGCGTGCAGGCCGCGATGGCCGAGGGTGACGTCGTGAAGGCGATGCAGGTCTGCGAATCGAATCCTTCCGCGATGAGCCAGATCGTGATGGCCGCCTTCCAGCACATCGAGGAGGGCTTCGAGGCCATTCAGGAGGCCGTCAACGCCGCTTCCGACTTCGAGCAGGAGAAGATCCAGCAGCGGCTCAACTGGATTTCGGTCTGCGGCAACCTCGGACCCTCGCTTGGCCTTCTCGGTACGGTGCAGGGCATGATCCTCACCTTCCAGGCGCTCGCTTCGGGCGGTGCCGGCGATGCGGCTGCCCTCGCGAACTCGATCGGCCAGGCGCTGTGGACGACGGCCGGCGGACTCATCGTCTCCATTCCCTCGATCACCATGTTCTACGTCCTCCGCAACAAGGCGAACCGCCTCATCCTCAAGATGACGGCCGTGACGATGGAGCTCCTGAACGGGCTTCGCAACGTTTCGGTGGACGACGGTTCCGGCGAGGTGGCCGAGGCCTAAGGACGGTTGTTCATGGCCAGGAAATCCCAAGAGAACCCCGCGCTCGACATGACGCCGATGATCGACGTCGTCTTCGAGCTCATCATCTTCTTCGTGGTGACCCTCACCGAGGCGCAGAAGAAGGATGAGACGATCGAGCTCGAGGACGGGCAGCACGGCATCGTGCTGGTCCCGGAGGAACTGCCGCCGACGCACATGATGATCGATATCGCCAATCGCGACAAGAGCGGCAAGCGGCTTCCCGTGCCCCGCGTTTCGATGGGCGACCGCGACATCACCCCCGCCGAGATCGGTCAGCGCGTCAAGGAGCGCTACCGCCGGATCGGCGAGTTTCCGGTGATGATCCGCGCCGACTACGAGGTGCCGCATCGGGCGGTCGCGCAGGTGATGAACGCCATCACCGCCAACGGGCTTTACAAGATTTCGTTCGTCGCCGTGAGCGAGGACAAGACCTCGAAGCCGGGGCAGCCCGCCCGCAAGCACCTGAACCGTATCACCAAGAGGTACTGACATGTCCCGGAAAGCCCAGGAGAACCCCGCGCTCGACATGACGCCGATGACCGACGTCGTCTCCGAGCTCATCATCTTCTTCGTGGTGACGATCAAGCAGGAGGACCTGTTCTCCAAGCTGAACGCCAACCGGCCCGCCGGTTCTTCAGGTGGCTCCGATCCTTCGAGCGAGACCACGATTAATATCGAGCTCGGGCAGGGGCGAAACGCGAACGGCGTCATCCTCTACAACAAGCGCGAGACCAAGCGCACGGAACTCGACGGCTACCTCGCCGATGTCGCGCGCACCTCCAAGAAAACGCCCATCATCATCAAGTGCGCCGAGAATTCTCCGCACAAGGCGCTGGTGGACGTGCTGGACATCTGCTATCGCCACGAGCTTTTCAGCGTGAGTGTCTTTACGATGTAAGGAGTTGTCGGTCCTATGAGCGAAGAAGAAGTCGAGATGGAGGCGGTTGCCGAGGACGAGGTCGCGGAGCTTTCCGCCGAGGAGCTCTTGGAGCAGCACAAGGCGGAGATCGAGGCGCGCTTCGAGGAGAAGGGCTTCTTCCGCCGCATGGGCGACATGTTCTCCGGGCTCTCCAAGCCCAAGAGCTCGCGCGAGTACAAGCTCGCGAAGACCGAGCTCCAGCGGCTCGTCGCTCCGCTCGTGGCGCTGCTGCTGCCGGTGATGGGCGTTATCATCCTGATCGTCATCACCGCCGTTCAGGGGCAGACCGAGCGGGAGATCAAGGTCGATCTCGCCCGTCCGCCCGAAGATGTGGAGGAGCTGCAGGAGGAAGAGGAGATCGAAGAGGTCGAGCCGCAGGAGATGCCCGAGGAGATGCCCGACATCCAGGTGGACACACCGGTCGCCGGGCCCGTTTCCGAGATGGTCTCCGCTTCGGTCACGCCCACGACGGAGCCGCTGTCGGTGAAGCCGGCCACGCAGGATTCGGTCGCCATCATCAAGAGCCCCATCACGATGAAGTCGATGACGGCTTCGCGCAATCCCGGGTCGATCGGCAAGATGACCAAGGGCGGCGCGAGCTACGGCGACAAGAACACGGAAGAGGCGGTGATGAAGGCGCTCAGGTGGCTTAAGAAGACGCAGCAGTCGAACGGCTCGTGGGCGGGGGGATTTCCGGCCGCCAACGCCGGCATCGCGATCCTCACCTTCCTCGCCCACGGCGAGACGCCCGGCTCCAGGGAGTTTGGCGAAACGGTCGAGAAGGCGATTCAGTTCCTCATCAATTCGCAGTACGAGCGGCCCGACGGCAAGGTTTCCTTCAAGGGCGTGGACGGCAACGAGTACGCGGTTTTGATCGCCACCTACGCGCTCTGCGAGGCCTACGGGATGACCAAGAACCCCAATGTCAAGATCGCGGCGATGAAGTCCTTGAAGCGCATCGTCGAGAATCAGGGGCCGAACGGCGGCTGGGACTACGGCATCAAGAAGGAATCGACGCGCGACGACATGTCGTTCGAGGGCTGGGCGTTGCAGGCGATCAAGGCCGGCAAGATGGCGGGGCTGCACCCCGACGGGCTGGAGTCGTGCATCAAGAAGGCGATGAAGTGCCTCAAGACCCGGAACTTCAACAAGATCGGCTTCAACTACACCGGCGGCGGCGGGGCGACGGGGCTTACGGCCACCGGGTGCCTGTGCATGCAGCTTCTGGGCTATGGCGACCAGCCCGAGGTGAGGACCTCGCTCGAAACGATGGGCGCGTGGCTGCCCACCTTCGACGGCACCGGGAAGCTGGCGGCAGGCGATCCGGTGCCCGGCAAGGCGGCGGCGCAGTACTACTGCTATTACGCCGCGCAGTGCAAATATCAGGCCGGCATGAAGGAGGGGGCCAATCCCGCCGACACCAAGAACTGGCAGGAATGGAACGTGGCCATGAAGCAGCTCTATCCAACGGTGATGAAGGATGCGGGCACGATTCTCGATCCCGACGGCAAGGAGCAGCCGTGCGCCTATTGGCCGCAGGGTTACAGCGGGGCGGGGCAGCCGTGCCTTTCCACCTGTCTGGTGGCGCTGCAGCTGATGGTCTATTACCGCTATCTCCCCACCACGCAGACGAAGGCGGGCAAGGTCTCGCACGATGACGAGGAAGACGACAGGAAGAGCAAGAAGGCCGACAAGGACGACGACATCGCCGTCGAGGTGGATATCTAAATGAGTTTTCCCGCCTTTCTTGCGCTCAAGTACCTGAAGCCCAAGCGCACGGTTGCTTCGGCAATCACCTGCGTCTCGGTGCTTGGAGTGATGCTGGGAGTAGCCGTGGTCATTATCGTCAGGAGCGTGATGACGGGCTTTGGCGACATCTGGGAGGAGAAGATCCTCGACTTCAAGCCCCATCTTTCCGTGGTGCCCGTGCAGGGTAATGTGGTGGCGGGGGAAGAGGCGCTCGCCGCGGCGTTCCGGCAGATTCCCGGCGTCACCTGCGTCACTCCCGAAATCGACGTCCGCTGCCTCGTCGCGAAGGACGGGCGGGTGCTGGCGCCGGTCCTGATCGGCGTGGACGGCGACGATTTCGCCGCCGCTTATCGCGTGGGCGCGCCGCTCGCGGGTACTTACGATCTCGCGGGCGATTCGCTCGTTCTGGGGGCGACGGCGGCGCGGCAGCTGGGCGTTCGGGTGGGCGACGAAGTGACGGTCTATTCGCCGAAGACGCTTATCGACAAAGACGAGATCTTCCTGCCCGTCAAGTGGCGGGTGACGGGTATCTTCTCCAGCGGCCAGTATCAGTACGATTCCGGCTATGCTATCGCTTCGCTGGCGAATGTCCGCGAGCTGATGGGGCTCGAGCGCGGCGTCTTCGCCATTCACGTGAAGACGGCCGAGCCGACGGGCAAGGGCTTCGAGCGCGTGAAGGAGGGAATTGACGCGGCGATCGGCGCGCGGATGCTGAGGGCCGTTACCTGGCGCGAGGCCGATCGCGAGATCTTCAACGCCCTTGCCGTCGAAAAGAACATGACGGCGCTGCTCCTTTCGCTTATCTCGCTGGTCGCCGTCTTCTGCGTGATGAACACGCTCCTCGTACTCACGGTGCAGAAGACGCCGGAGATTGGGCTTTTGAAGGCGCTTGGATTTTCCCGCTTTGAGGTGATGAAGGTCTTTCTCGTCCACGGGATGATCCAGTGCGTCCTGGGGATCGTGCTCGGGCTTTTCGCCTCCTGGGCGGTGCTCGCCAATCTCCAGCATATCGTCGAGTTTCTCGCCCGGATGGGCATCGAGGTCTTCCCGGCTTCGGTTTACGGGCTTGCGGCGATTCCGCATCGGCTGATTGTGAGCGACATCTTCTGGGTGGTCGGACTCGTCATGGTCTTCGGACTCATGGCGTCGTTCGTACCGGCGCTCATCGCCTCGTTCAAGGACCCCGTCAAGGCGCTTAACGAATGAAAGTAGTCCTCGGCACGATTGATCTGAAGAAGCGCTTCCGGCTTCCCGGGCAGCACCCGATCGAAGTTTTGAAAGGCGTCAACTTTTCCGTCTTTCCCGGGGAAAAGGTGGCGATCGTGGGGCGTTCGGGAGCGGGCAAGTCCACGCTGCTCAACATCCTCGGCGGGCTGGAGCGCCAGAGTTCCGGCACGGTGACGCGCCCCAAGCGCATCGGCTTCGTCTTTCAGCAGTATCACCTGATGCCGGAGCTGACGGTGCTGGAGAATGTGCTTCTGCCCACGATGGCGAAGGGTTGGAAGGGCTGCGGCTTTCCGCAGGAGCGGGCGGTGGAGCTGTTGGAGAAGGTGGGGCTTAAGGATCGGATGCGTCATCTGCCCGCCGAGCTTTCGGGCGGCGAGATGCAGCGCGTAGCGCTCGCGCGGGCGCTCGTCACCGATCCGGAGCTGGTGCTTGCGGACGAGCCGACGGGCAACCTCGACGCGCTTACGGGAGCGGAGATCCTGAAGATATTGCAGGATCTTTCGGTCGGGAGCGAAGTGTCGCTGGTGATGGTTACCCATTCGCCCGAGGCCGCGGCAATCTGCGACCGGGTGCTTAAGTTGGAAAACGGAGTGCTCGCATGATGCTTGAAAAGCTCGTCGTCCTCGCGGGGAGCGGCGTCTATCCGCGGCAGATCGTCGAGAACGCCAAGCGCGCAGGCGTGGAGCGGGTGGAGGTCGTCGCCTTTCGGGGCTCCACCGATCGCGCCACCGCCCGTGCGGCCGATGCCGTGAAGTGGTTTTCGATCGGCGAGATCGCCGCGGCCTTGCGTTTTGCCGCGGCCAGGGGGTATGACGGTGCGGTTTTCGCGGGTCAGATCAGCCCGCTTTCGCTGTTTCGCGTCCGCTTTGACGCGGAGACGAAGGCCTGGCTCCGGGAGCTGCCGGTCAAATGCGCGCATACGCTTTTCCAGAAGGTGATTGCGGTTCTGGAGGAGCAGGGGCTCAAATGCCTGCCGTCTTCGCTCTTTATGGACGAGGCGTTGCCGGGAGCGGGCGCGCTTACTTCGCGCGGCCTGACGGAGGCGGAGCGCACGGAGGTGGCGCGGGGGCTCGCCGTGGTGCGCGACATGGGCGTACATGACGTCGGGCAGACGGTGATGGTCAAGTCGGGGATGGTGCTGGCGGTCGAGGCCTTCGAGGGGACGAACGCGGCGATTCGCCGCGGCGGGCGGCTTGGCGGCAAGGGCGGCGTCGTCGTGAAGGCGGCGCGCGAGGGGCACGATTCGCGCTTCGACATTCCCGTGGTGGGGCTCAAGACGGTGAAGGTGATGGCGCGCGCCGGCGCCACGGCGCTCGCTTTCGAGGCGGGGCGGCTGATTCTCCTGGAGCGCGAAAAGGTGATTCGCTTCGCCAACCGGAAGGGGATGGCGATCGTGGGGCTCGAAACGGCGCTGGCGCCGTTTCCGACGAGGATCTGACCGGTGTCGCTGCGCGTCCTCCTTCTGGCCGGCGAGGAATCGGGGCTCCTTTACGCCAACGGTCTGGCGGAGCGCTTGCGCGCGAGGTTTCCGAAGGTGGAGATCCGCGGCTACGGGGACTACGGCTTCAAGGTGGACGATCTCGCGGTGATGGGCTTTTGGCCGGTCGTCAGGAAGCTCGGCTATTTCCTGGCGGTGAAGAAGACGATGATTCGCGCGCTCGACGACTGGCGGCCGCAGGTGGTTCTGACCGTCGATTATCCCGGGCTCAACCTGCGCCTCGCGGCGGCGGCGAAGCGTCGCGGCATCCGGGCGGTGCATGTCGTCTGTCCGCAGGTCTGGGCGTGGAAGCGCGGGAGGATTCCGAAGATCGAAGCGGCGCTCGACCGCCTCTGCTGCTTCTTCCCGTTCGAGCCGCGGCTTTTTCGCCCGGGGTTCGCGACCTTCGTGGGGCATCCGCTCGCCAGGGAGGAATTTGCCGCGGCGAGGCGCGAGGAGCGGCTGGTGGCGCTCTTGCCGGGTTCGCGCGAGGGGGAGATCGGGCGGATTCTCCCGACACTTCTCAAGGTGGCGGAGGAGATGCCGGCCGTGCGCTTCGCGATTCCGGCGGCGAACTCCCGTGCCTGCGCGCGGATCGAGGCGGAGTTGCGGAAGCGGGGGGGGCTGCGTTCGCGGGTGGAGGTCCTGAGCGGCGGGGCACGGGAGCTTCTGGGGCGGGCGCAATGCGCAGTGGTGGCGAGCGGCACGGCCACTTTGGAGGCGGCGCTCGCGCGGTGTCCCACGGTACTCGTCTATCGGTTGTCGCCGCCGTTGTGGTGGTTTGCGCGGCACTTCGTGAGGGGAACGCGCTTCGCGGGGCTCGCGAATATCATCTGGGAGCGGAGTCGTCCCGGTTTCGACGAGCGTGCGCTACGGCCGGTGGCGTCGGAGAATGGCGTGGATGAGGCGGCGCCGATGCCCGAACTCCTGCAGGAGCGGATGACGAGCGCGGCGATTCGCGCCTATCTCGAAGGGTGGCTGACGAACGCCGCCTGCCGTGCCGAGGCCGTGCGGCGGCTGGAGGCGGTGACGGGGCTGCTTGCTGTCGGTGACGATCCGCTCGGGGCGGTTGTCCGGCTTTTGTGACGCCTGCACTTCACGCCGAGGAGCCGCTCGGCGGCGGTCTTTGGTATAATATCGGTCATGGAGAGAGGGCGGAATCATTCGTTTTGGCCGAGTGCGGTTCGGAAGATGGCTGTGCTTGCGGTTGCCTTGACGGTTGCGGCGGTTGCGGAGGGAGCGGGGGAAGTCCGGTCCCTTTCGGATCTCGAGGGGCGTCGATGCGGATTCGTCACCGGTTCGGCCGTACAGGAGGTCGTCGAGAAGTTCCAGCAGGGCGTCGTCTTCGATGCGTTCAACGACTACTCGTCGATGGTGGAGGCGTTGCGCCTCGGCAAGATCGACGCCGTGCCGCTGGATACGGTGATTCTCCGGCGGTGGGCCGCGAACTGCCCCGAGGAATTCATGGTCGTCTCGCCCTTCTCCGACAATCCCTACGGTTATTTCTTCCAGAAGGGCTCGCCGCTTCGCGGTCGCGTCAACGCCGTCCTCGCGGAGATGAAGGCCTCGGGCCTGCTGAAGCGGATCGTCTCGAAGTGGTGCGACGCGCCCGACATGGACCGTATCGCCCCCGAGCCGTTTCCTCACCGCAAGGACTATACCGGTCGGAAGGGGCGGCTTCGGTTCGCGACGACCGGCGATTACGAGCCCGGCTCGTTCATCCGGGGTTCGGAGATAGTCGGTTTTGACATCGACATCGCGAAGTGGATCGCCTGTGAACTCGACGTGAAGTTCGAGATTGTCAACGTCGTCGTCAGTGCGCTGGTGCCGTCCGTGCAGAGCGGTAAGGCGGATATGGGCGGCGGCTGCGTGACCATCACCGAGTCGCGGGCCGAAGTGGTCGATTTCTCCGACTGCTATCTGAACGACGGTTATTCGCTGATGGTGAAGGTGCCGCCGCGCAAGCCGGGCTCGGGCGGCATCCGTACGGCGGCGGACCTGAAGGGCAGGCACGTGGCGCACATGTCGAGCGACTTCCACAAGCAGGAGCTCCTGGCGCTTGAGCCAGATATCGTCTTTGATCCCTATTCCGAATACGCTTTCGCGGTTGAGTCGCTCCGCAACGGGAAGATTGACGCGATTTCGCTCGGCAGGACCTACGCGGATATCTGGATGGCGAAGTTTCCCGGCGAGTTCCGGGTCGCCTTCGAGTATGCGGAGGACGTCTGCTGCTTCCTCCTGTCGAAGAACTCGCCGCTGAAGCGGGAGTTTGACCTGGAGCTCCGCAAGCTGAACGCGGCGGGCGAAACTGCCGCGATCATCCGCAAGTGGACGGACGGCGCGAAGAGCGGGATACCTCCGTCGATGCCGGAATTCGCCGCGCCGCCGGATGGTGCGCCGGAGATCCGCGTCGCCTGCGCCGCGCAAGCCGAGCCCTGGTGCTTCGTCGCGGACGGCGGGCTCGCCGGCGCCGATGTCGAGATCCTCTTCCGATTGGCGCAACGCCTCGGCTGGAACCTCAGGCCGAAGATCTTCAGCTGGGGCGGAATGGTCGATTGTGTCAATGCGGGGCGGTGTGAAATCGCCAACGGCGGCATTTACACCGCCGGGCGCACCTTCCCGACGGTGGATGCCTCGGAGAAATATGCGGACGAGCGGATGTGCCTGCTCGTGCGGAACGAGGGTTTCAGGGGCGGCGATTCGGGGCTGGTCGCCTTCGCGAAGTCGCTGCGGGCGAGCTTCATCCGCACCTTCGTGACCGAAAGCCGCTGGCGGATGCTGGCGAATGGTTTTGGCATCACGCTCCTGATCACGTTCCTTGCCGCACTCCTCGGCACGGTGCTTGCGTTTCCCGTGTGGCTCGCGCGCACTTCGCGCATCGGGATCGTTTCGGTTGTTGCGAAGGGATATATCGCCATTCTACAGGGAACGCCGGTCCTCGTGCTGCTGATGGTTCTCTTCTACATTGTCTTCGGCAAGGTGGATATCGACGGCATCTGGGTCGCGGTGATCGGGTTTGCGCTGAATCTCTCCGCCTACGCCGGAGAGATGCTTCGCAGCGGCATCGATTCTGTGCCGCGCGGGCAGACCGAAGCGGCGTTGGCACTCGGATATACGCCCGTCTGGGCGTTCTTCCGGTTTGTCCTGCCGCAGGCGGTGCGGGCGATCCTGCCGGTTTACCGTGGCGAACTGATCGGTCTTCTCAAGATGACTTCAATCGTCGGTTACATTGCCATCGGCGATCTTACCAAGGCGAGCGACCTCCTCCGCAGCCGCACCTACGAATCGTTTTTCCCGATCATCACCACGGCGTCCGTCTATTTCGTCGCCTCGTGGCTGCTGGCGTCTGCGCTTGAGCGCGTCGGACGGCGGCTTGATCCGGCCTTCGGCCGCAACCGCAGGAAGGGGGCTTGCGAATGATCAGCGTACGGCAGGAGGGTTGACGAGGCCGAAGCCCGGAGATCCTGAACCGGGTCTGAGGGATTTGTCCCTCAATTGCGCGGGTAGTTCATTTTTCGTTCGATGCGATAACCTCACGCAGAGACGCAGAGAACGCGGAGATTTCCGAACTAACGAGCATGACCATCGCTGACCGATTGCGTTCGCCAAACCCTCGAAGCGAGTTTTTTTGGTATAATACGGCTTATGTCAGAGAAGAGAAGAATTGTCGTGACCAGTGCCTTGCCGTATGCTAACGGCGACATCCATCTGGGGCATCTGGTCGAGTATGTCCAGACCGATTTCTGGGTTCGTTTCCAGAAACTCCGCGGCCATGAATGCGTTTACATCTGCGCCGACGATACGCATGGCACGCCCATCATGATCCGCGCCCGCAAGGAGGGCATCACCCCCGAGGAGCTGATCGCCCGCTCGCACGCCACCCACCTCAAGGACTTCACCGACTTCCAGATCGCCTTCGACAACTACTACTCGACGAATTCGCCGGAGAACAAGGAGCTGGCGGAGCGCATTTACGCGGCGGCGGAGCGGCAGGGCTTCATCACCAAGAAGACGACGCCGCAGCTTTATTGCGAAAAGTGCAAGATGTTCCTGCCCGACCGCTTCGTGAAGGGCACCTGCCCCAAGTGCGGTGCCGCCGGCCAGTACGGCGACAGCTGCGATCACTGCGGCTCCACCTATGGCGCCGAGGAGCTTGGCGATCCCGTCTGCACCACCTGCGGCTCCAAGCCCGTCGTGAAGGACTCCGAACACCTCTACTTCGAACTCGAGCCCCAGCACGAGTATCTGGAGCGATGGATCCCCGGACATACCACGAGCGACGTCTCCAACAAGCTGCTCGAATGGTTCAAGGAGCCCTTGCGCGGCTGGTGCATCTCGCGCGATGCGCCGTATTTCGGCTTCGAGATCCCCGGCTACAAGGACAAGTACTTCTACGTCTGGGTGGATGCGCCGATCGGTTATATCGCCTCCCTCGCCAACTGGCTCGGGAAGAAGGTGGAGAAAAGAGGTGGAGGTGGAGAGAGCGGAACTCCAGATGTCTCTTGGTGGAACGATCCGAAAGTGGAACTCTACCATTTCATCGGCAAGGACATCATCCGCTTCCACTGCCTGTTCTGGCCGGGGATGCTCCACGCGGCCGGGTTCAAGGGGCCGGACAAGGTGTTCGTCCACGGCTTCTTGACGGTAAACGGCGAGAAGATGTCGAAGTCGAAGGGCACGTTCGTGAACGCCCGCACCTATCTCGACCACCTTCCGCCCGAAGCGCTCCGCTACTACTACGCGGCGAAGCTCGGGGGAACGACGGACGACATGGGCCTCAACCTTGCCGATTTCGTCCAGCGCGTCAACTCCGATCTTGTCGGCAAGATCACCAACATCGCCTCGCGTTCGGCGCAGATGCTGCAGAAGAAGTCCGACGGGAAGCTGGGCAAAGTCGATGCCGAGGGCGCGGCGCTGCTGACGAAGATCCGCGAAGCGTCGGAGACGATCGCCCGGCATTACGAGGAGCGCCGCTTCAACCTCGCGGTCGTCGAGATCTGCCGCGCCGCCGATCTCGCGAACGAATATTTCGACCGCAAGGAGCCGTGGAAGCTGATCAAGACCGAGGTCGAGGCGGCGCGCACGGTGTTGACGACGGCGCTCAACGCCTTCCGCATGCTTGCCATCTACCTGCAGCCGATCCTGCCGGCTTACGCCGAGAAGGCGATGGCGCTTTTCGGCGAGAAGAACTGGCGGTGGGAGGACCTCGCGCTCACCCGCGAGGAAGTGGAGCTTGGCGCTTACGAATACCTCGCCAGCCGCATCGACCAGAAGCAGGTGGAGGCGATGATCGCCGCGGCGACGGTGAAGCCCGCCGATTCCGGCGAAGTGGCGCACGAATCGCGCGCGAGCAAGAACAAAGGTGAGAAGGCGGGGAGAACAGGCGGCGAAAGTTCCGCTGGCCACCTCCGTCTCGACTCTCCGCCGCTTAAACCGGAGGTTGCGTTCCCTGATTTTGAAAAGCTCGACCTGCGCATCGGCGTCGTCGAGAGCTGTGAGATCGTGCCGAAGAGCGCGAAACTCCTGAAGTTCGTCCTGGATGCGGGTGCGCTCGGCAAGCGCATCATTTTCTCGGGCATCCGCGCTGCCTGTCCCGAGCCCGCGGCACTGGTGGGGAAGGAGGTCGTCTTCGTCGCCAACCTCGCGCCGCGCAAGATGTCGGTCGGCGTTTCCGAGGGGATGATCCTCTTTGCCGGTACGCCCGGCGAGAACGGCGGAGTGTTGTCGCCCGCGGCGAATGCCGGCGGCGGGGAAGCGGTCAGTTGACGAAAAACCGATGTTGGAGTGGTCGGCCATCGCGATGTGGGGTGCGGCGGCGTTTCTCGCCTTCGCCTGCCTCGTGTCGCTCGCGACCGAGGCGACCTACGTGATTGCCGCAGACGGACGGCGCGCCGAACGCTCGTTGCCGCTCGTCTTCCGCTGTTTGTTGCCAATCGTTCCCAATCTTCTGCCGCTCGTGCGCAAGCCGCTTTTCGCCGCCGAGGTGAAGCGCTCGGACGAGCTGCTCGTCCAGGGGGGCTTCGAGGGGCTTCTGACTGGCGAAGAGTTCGTGGCGCTTAAGCTTCTCCTCCTGTGGATTCCGCCGGATTTCTGGCTTGGACGGGCGGTTCGCCGCCGTCATCTCGCCATTATGAAGGCGCTGCCGTTCGTCCTCGATGTCCTGACGCTTTCGGTCGAGGCGGGGCTCGATTTCGTCAGCGCCCTGCAGCGCAACTGCGCCACGCGCCGGCTCGATCCGCTCAACGAGGAGCTGCTGCGGATGACGAAGGAGATCCAGCTGGGGCTTTCGCGCAAGGAGGCCCTGCGCAATATGGCCTTCCGCGTCCGGCAGGGCGATCTCAAGGCGGTTTCCTTCGCGCTCATCCAGGCCGACGAACTCGGCGTCTCGATCGGCTCGGTGCTGCGCGTTCAGTCCGAGCAGCTCCGCGAGCGCCGCTTCGATCGCGCCGAGAAGCTGGCGAACGAGGCCCCGACGAAGATGCTCGGTCCGCTCCTCGTCTTCATCTTCCCTGCGGTTTTCATCATTCTTCTCGGGCCGGTTATCGCGAATGCGATGAAAGGATCGCTGTTCTGAAATGAAACGACTGGAACTATCGGTTACCGGCGGGCCGTTCAAGGGCGCCCGCTTCCCCGTCAAGGTGGGGGGGCTGCGCTTCGGGCGCTCGTCCTCGAACGATCTCCACATCTCCGACGAGGAGCTTTCCCGCAATCATTGCCTCTTCGAAATCAGCGGCGAGAGGGGGTTGCGGCTTACCGATCTTGCCAGCGCCAACGGAACCCGCGTCAACGGCGTCGATATCGCCGACAAGACGGTGGAGCTCAAGTCCGGCGACGTGATCGAGGCGGGGACGGTGATTATTCAGGTCGTCGATCCCGAGGTTGCCGTCACCGCGGCGGCGCGTTCGCATTCGGATGTGGATCTGGGGTTGGGCGCTGCGCCGTCCCCGGCGGCGGCCCCGGCGGCGGCGCCGCCGAAATCGCCGCGCAAGCGTTCGTTCGCCCTCGTCGCGGCGGTGGCGGCGGCGCTGGCGGCGCTGGTGCTGCTCTGGTTGCCGAACGGATCGAAGACGACGGCGGAAGTGGCAAGCGTTCGCGAGGAGCCGCTCGCCGCGGAGAAGCTGCTGTCGTTCGAGTACGAACGGGTCGAGGCCGATTCCGCCAAGGTCTTCCGCTATGCGCTTTCCTATGCCGAGGACGGAGTGCTGGGCATGACGCTTGACGATTTCCCGGGAGACGCCTCCGAGGGCCGCCATTCGGAAAAGACGAAGGCGCTCGGTGCGGCCGCGCGCGCACAGCTCCAGGAGCTTTTCTCCGACCCTGATTTTACCGCGCTGGCACGCGAGTACGCGGGGCCTGAAGGCGAGCCGCCGGAACTTCACGGCGTAACGCTGCGGATGATCTTTGACCGTCACGTGCAGGAGGTTCGGTCTTGCAACGTCGTGCCGCCGGCGGCTTTGCGCGCCGTCATCGACCGGCTGGAGGCGTTCTCGAAGAACGAGCTCGGCGTCTGGGCGGTAGGCAAGTCGCGTTCCGAACTTCTGGCGTATGCCGCCGAAAGCGCGGAGACGGCCGCCACCAAGTGGGCCGACCGCGAGGTGGAATACGGCAATCTCGCGCGGGCGATCGCCGCCTGGAGGGAGGCGCTTTATTATCTGGAAACCGTCAATCCCCAGCCGCCGGAAGCGGCGGACTATCGCGAAGCCCTCGGCCGCGCCGTCCTCGAACTCGACGACCGCTTCCGCGAGCGGAGTTTCCGCATCGATCGTGCCGTCAACCTCGGCGATCTCGAAACGGCGCGTTCGGAACTCCGGATTCTCCTGGAGATGATTCCCGACCGCGAGGACCGGCGCAATCGCGAGGCGGCGGCGAAGCTGCTGGATGTCGAGAAGCGGATACGGAAGGGAGGTGGGGCGAAATGAACGGACGGTGGCTGGTGCTGGCCGCATCGCTCGGATGCGCTTCGCTGCTGTTGGCGGCGAGCGAGACCCGTCAGGCGACGCCGGTGGAGTTCGTGGGTGAAAACGCCGCGGCGGAGCTGACGATCGACGCGAAGGCCTACGGGCAGACGCCGACGACGGTTTATGATCTGCTGCCGGGACTGCATCGCTATCGCCTTGCGGCGCCCGGGTTCGTCGCGGCAGACGGTTTTTTCGAGCTTTTCGCGGGTACGCCGCAGAAGCTGCAGGTGGAGCTGGAACCCGAAAAGGGGATTCTGCTGCTCAAGAGCGAGCCCGCCGACGCCGAGATCAGTCAGGACGGAGTCGTCTTGGGGCGCACGCCGCGGCTTTTTACGCACCTCAATGCCGCCGACACCTGGCGGTTCACGCTTTCGAAGGCAGGGTACAATCCGGCGACGGTCGAGGTGCGGTTCTCGGGGCGGACGCCGGTCGTGAAGAAAGTCGTCCTCGCCAGTGATACCGGCACCTTGGTCGTTGCCAGCGAGCCGGCCGGCGCCGAGGTGCTGGTGAACGGCGTTGCCAAGGGCGTGGCGCCGCTCAAGGTGGCGGAAGTCCCCAGGGGGCGGGTGAAGGTCTTCGTGCGCAAGGAGGGGTATGTGGCGGAGCTGCGGGAGGTGGAGGTCGCCGCCAATCGCGAAGTGCGGCTCGCGGTGACGCTGGAGGAGAAGCCGGTGCCGCTGTGCCTGCTTTCCGTTCCCGAGGTGGCGCGATTCTATATCAATGGCACGGCCTATGGCAAGGGGCCGGTTGAAACGATGCTCAAGCCGGGGACCTACCGCGTTCGCGCGGAGGCCGACGGCTGGGTCGCCGAGGAGCGCGAAATCGTCCTGAGCGGCGAAGACCAGGTCACCGAGGAGTTCATGCTGGAAAGCAACTGCGGCTCGATCGAAGTGAAGACGACGCCGCCCGGGGCGACGGTGGTTCTGGACGGGCGTATCGTCGGGCGCACGACGGCGCTCGACGCGCAGGCCGAGACGAGCGACCTGCTGACGCTTAGGGATGTGGCGGTCGGCGATCGGACGCTCGTTGTCCGGCTCGACGGCTACCGGGAGTTTTCGCGGACGGTGAAGGTGCAGCCGAAGAAGACCTCGCGGCAGCATCGCATTCGCCTGGAGCGCGCTTTCATCCCGGATGTCAGGATAATCACCGCCACCGCCGAAGTGACGGGAGTGCTGCGCAGCCAGAAGCCGGAATACGTGGAGGTGGAGACCTCGCCGGGCGTGATGCGGCTTTTGCGGCGTTCCGAAGTCCGCAAGCTGGAGTTCCTCAAGGGCGCGAAGTGAAGCGGCGGCTCGATGTCCTGTTGGTGGAGCGCGCGCTCGCCGAGACCCGCAGCCGTGCGCAGGCGCTGATCCTCGAAGGCAAGGTGCGCGTCGCGGGGCAGGTGGAGACCAAGGCGTCGCGGCAGGTGGAGGCGGAGGCGGCGGTGGAAGTCGAAGCGCCGCCGCGTTTCGTCTCGCGGGGCGGCGAGAAGCTGGCGGGGGCCTTCGGGCTTTGGCCGTCGCTGGCGGCCGAGGGGCGCGTCTGCCTTGACGTCGGCTCCTCGACCGGCGGATTCACCGACTGCCTCCTGCAGCACGGGGCGGCGAAGGTGATGGCGATTGACGTGGGCACGAACCAGCTGGCCTACAAGCTGCGGGTCGATCCGCGCGTCTGGGTGAAGGAGAACTTCAACGCCCGCAAGCTGACGGCGGCCGATCTTCCCGCGACGCCGACATTGGCGGTGACCGACGTTTCGTTCATCTCCCTCAAGCTGATTCTGCCGCCCATTGTCGGCGTGTTGCCGCCGGGGGGCGAGATCGTGGCGCTTATCAAGCCGCAGTTCGAGGTGGGGAAGGGCAAGGCGCCGGGCGGACTCGTGCGCGACGAGTCCCTGCGGCTCGCTGCCCGCGACGAAATCGTCCGTTTCGCCCGCGAGGAACTGAAGTTGGAGCTTCTGGGGCTGGCCGAGTCGCCGATCCGCGGGCGTGAAATGGGGAATGTGGAGTATCTGTCGTATTGGCGCAGGTGAAGAATCTTCGGCAATATGGTATAATGGCGGCAATGAATTTCACGAAAAGCATGGTTTTTCGGCTGGCGCTCCTCGCGGTGACGCTGGTGACGGTAGGTTTCGGTTATTGGCTGCTCCTTTCCGATCACGCGCCGGTTATCTTCGCGTCCAATTTCGAAGACATGTCCTACGGGTGGTACGTGCCCGTGTTTTCGCTCTACGTCCTCTGGCGGGAGCGCCGCGAACTCGTCGCTTCGCTCGGCGCGCCGTCGCTCGGCGGCTTCCTGCTGCTCTTCCCGGCGATGGTTGCGGGTTATCTCGGCGTGCGCGGCTTTCAGATCCGCCTGGAGATCGTCGGCTTCGCGATGACCATCCTCGCCCTCGGCTGGATCTTCTTCGGCGCCCGCGCCGCCCGTCGGCTCGCCTTTCCCTGCTGCTTCCTCTTCTTCTGCATTCCGCTCGCCACTTTCCTCGACGTGGTCACCATCCACCTGCGGCTCTTGGCGGTGACCATCGCCGAACACGCGCTCCTCGGCTTCGGCGCGGACGTCGTCCGCCAGGGGACGATGCTCGGCGCGCGCGACGGGGCGTTCCTTATCGACGTCGCCGATCCGTGCAGCGGCCTCCGTTCGCTCTTCGCGATGATGGCGCTGACGGCGGGCTACGCCTATTTCACCCAGCCCACCTGGCTTCGGCGCGCGGTGCTCTTCTGCTTTTCGATTCCGATTGCCATCATCGGCAATATCGTGCGCATTCTCTCGATTGCGTTTCTCGCCGCCTTCACCTCTCAGGAGTTCGCCCTCGGCTTCTACCACGACTATTCCGGCTATGCGGTTTTCGCCGTCGCGATCCTGCTGATGCTCGCCACCGGTTCGCTGATGACGCGGCTGTTGCCGCAGGTCGCGCCGCCTCGGTCCGCCGTTGCCGCTCGGCCGCCGGTTCCGTTCCGGCCGTGGCGCCTCGCGTTGCCGCCCGTTGCCGCGCTCCTGACGGCGGCGGCGATGATGGCGCAGACGCAGGTGAGCGATCCCGCCCTTGCGGAGGCGCCCGCGTGGACGCTGGGCGAGCTTCCCGGCTTCACCAGCGAGGTCGGTGGCGCGACTGCGGCCGAGAAGAACATGCTGCCGCCCGATACGCGCATCGAACGCCGCACCTATCGCGACCGCTGGGGAAGCGTGTATGTGGTTTCGCTGGTGGTGAGCGGGTCGAGCAAGAGCTCCATCCACCGTCCCGAGCTGTGTCTGCCCGGCCAGGGCTTTCAGATGCTCTTTCCGCACAACCTGAAGGCGGGCGGCCAGGGCTGGCGCGTTCTCCGGCTGGAGCGCGGCGTCGGGCCGGCGATCGGCTTTGCGTATTCGTTCTCCAATCAGGACGGCTATGTGACGCCGTCGCACACGGGGCGCATCCTGCGCGATATCTGGGACCGGTCGGTGAACAATAAGATCGACCGCTGGGCGATGATGACGGTGAACGCCTCGACGACCGACGATCGGACGCTCGGCGCGTTCCTGTCGCTGTTGAAGGGGGTGTTCAGGCCATGAGCATGATTTTGCCGTATGTGCTTGCCTTTGCGGTCGCGTTCGTGACGACTATCGTCCTCACTCCGCTCGTGCGCGAGCTCAATCGGCGGCTCGGGATGGTGGACGAGCCCGATGCGCGGCGGATCAACCAAGTGCCGATTCCGCGCGGCGGGGGGCTGGCGCTGATGCTCGGCACGGTGGGCACGTTCTTCGTGCTGGTCCGGTTCCTGCCGGATGTCTTTCAGCAGGTTTACATTGCGCCGAGAATCGTCAGGTTGGCGATGCTGGCGGTGGCGATGGCGCTTTGGGGGCTTGCCGATGACCGCATGGGGCTGCCGCCGAAGTTGAAGCTGCTGGGGCAGACGGTTCTTTCCGTGCTCGCCTGGGGATGGGCGGACGTCGGCTTTTCCGATCTCTGGCCGCAGCTTCCGGTCGCGCTCGACTGCCTGATTACGGTCTTCTGGATCGTCGGGGCCGTCAACGCCTTCAATCTCATCGACGGGCTCGACGGGCTTGCCTCGGGGCTGGCGATGATCGCCACCATCGGGATGGCGGGCGTGCTCTTTTTCCTCGGCAGGGCCGAGCTTACGCTCTGGCATTTCGCCTTTATCGGCGGTTTGCTCGGGTTCTTGCGCTACAACTACAATCCCGCCTCCGTTTTTCTCGGCGACTCGGGTTCGATGTTCATCGGCTTCATCCTCGCCATCATGCCGCTGCTGTCGCATACGCCGAATTCCTTCCTCGTTTCGGTGGGCGTGCCGATGCTGGCGATGGGCGTGCCGATTTTCGATACGGCGCTCGCCATTCTCCGTCGTTCGCTCCGCCATCTGCTTTTCCGCAGCGTCGCGAACGGCGAAGACGAACAGCTGGCGGGCGAAGGGCGGGTGATGACGGCCGACAAGGACCATCTCCATCACCGCATCCTCCGCTCGGTGGGGCTTTCGCAGCGCAAGGCCGCGTGGGTGCTGTATGCGACGGCGCTCTTCTTCGTCGCGGTGGGGCTGGTGCTTATGAATCTCGAGTCGCAGCGTGCGGGCCTCTGGCTGGTGGCGCTGACGGTTGCCAGCGTCGTCATCTTCAAGGATATCGCCCGCGTCGAGCTTTACGATGCGGGGCGGCTCTTGTCGCACGTGGCGCACGACCGGGATCTCGGCGTCCGTCGGCGTTTCGCGCGCCTTGCCGTGCCGTTCTACGTGGTCGCCGACATTGGCGCACTGGTCGCCGCCTTCTTCCTCGTGGGGTGGATAGGGCACCAGGGCTTCACCCGCACGGGGCTTTTCCTGGCGTTGCCGATCCGCGTCTTTTCCACTTTCTTTTGCCTCGTCTTCTTCCGCGTTTACCGCACCATCTGGTCGCGGGCGATGCTCTCGAACTACGTGCGGCTCTTCCTCGCCTGTCTCTTCGGTGCCATCATCTCGACGGTGGCCATTTTCTATGCGCCGGGGACAACGCCGGTCCTCCTCAAGGCAAAGCTCATCTTCTTCACCCTCATCCCGTTCTTCCTGATGGTCTCGGTGCGGGTGGTGCGCGATGTGGTGCGCGATCTCTTCTACGCCATCGATTGCGCCCGGCTGGTCGCGCGCAAGGATGTTTCTCGTGTCCTCGTATACGGCTCCGGGCTGCGCTATCGCGCGTTTCGCCGCGAACTCGTCCGCACGGCCTCGGAGAACAACCGCATCATCGTGGGGCTCATCGACGACGACATCCTCTTGCGCGGGCATTTCATCGGCGGCCTGCGCGTCGAGGGGACGATTCACGACGCGCCGGAGATCATCGTCAGAATGAACGTCGATTCGGTGGTCGTCGCCTGCGTGATGACGGAGGCGTGGAAGGCGCAGGTCGAGGCGATCCTCGCCCCGACTGGCGTGAAGGTGACATTTTTCAATTTCAAGGAACAGGAGCTATGAGTATGTTCGGTCGTGAAGAGGTGCTTGAATATCATGACGGCGGCAAGGTGGCCGTCGCGCTCCCGAAGGAGCTGAAGACCAAGGAAGATCTGTGTCTCGCCTATACGCCCGGGGTGGCGCATGCGGTGAAGGAGATCGACGCGAACCCCGCGGCGGTCTGGGAGGTTACGGCCAAGCGCAATCTCGTGGCCGTCGTCTCCGACGGGACGGCGATTCTCGGGCTCGGCGACCGCGGGGCGGCGGCGTCGATTCCGGTGATGGAGGGTAAGGCGGTGCTTTTCAAGTCGTTCGCGGGCGTCGATGCGTGGCCGGTACCGCTCAATCACTGCCGGCTCGGGGGGAAGGATACGGGCCCCACCGACCCGCAGCGCGTTATCGACGCGGTTCTTGCGATCGCCCCGCAGTACGGCGGCATCAATCTGGAGGATATCGCTTCGCCCGCGTGTTTCGAGATCGAGGATACGCTCGATCGGTTGCTGGACATCCCCGTCTTTCATGACGATCAGTGGGGGACGGCCGTCATCGCGACGGCGGGGGTGATGAATTTCGCCGCGCTCAAGGGGAAGTCGATGGGCGCGCTCAAGATCGTCATCAACGGCGCGGGGGCGGCGGGCACGCGCATTGCCGATATGCTCAAGGCCGCCGGGGTGGCCGACATCACGATGTTCGACATCAAGGGCGTCTTGTCCTCCGCGCGCACGGATCTGCCGCCGCAGAACCGCGTGCATGCGCGGGAGGTGCCGCCGACCCTCACGCGGCGCGAGGCCATGAAGGGGGCGGATGTCTTTATCGGCGTTTCCGCGGCGAATGTGATCGGGGCGGAGGACGTCCTCGCGATGGATGCGTTTCCCGCGATTTTCGCGATGGCGAACCCGGACCCCGAGATCCGCCCCGAGATCGTCGCCGAGGCGCTGAAGGGGAGGGACTACGTGATGGTGACGGGGCGGAGCGACTACCCGAACCAGATCAACAACGTCCTCTGCTTCCCGTATCTTTTCCGCGGCGCCTTGGACGTGCGCGCGACGACGATCAACACGGCGATGAAGGTGGCGGCGTCGCAGGCGCTGGCCGCGCTCGCCCGCGAGCCGGTTCCCGACGAGGTGAAGGCGCTCTATCCGAACGAGAACCTCGCCTTCGGCACCGCCTACATCATTCCCAAACCCTTCGACTCGCGCCTAAAGGCGATTGTTCCCGCTGCGGTCGCCGCCGCCGCCCGGGCGACGGGCGTCGCGCGGCGGTAGTGGACGGCCTTCCGTTTGCGACTGGTCGGACGATTTGATATACTGATTGAAAATCTGTAAAGCGGAAGCGACAGGAAAGGAATGACCGATGACGAACGTGGTTGCCACGACTGCACTCAAGACCATCGCCAACGAGCCGGAAGCGGCGCTCTCGGGGGCGGTTGCGAAGACCGTAGAGGCGTCGTCCGGTTGGCTTGACGCCTTTACCGCCTGGGTGGACAAGATCGACGGCTATGTGTGGGGCGTGCCGCTCATCGCGGCGATTCTGGTGACGGGGCTTCTGCTCACCTGCGTTCTTCGCCTCAATCATCTCTTCAACCTCAAGAACGCCTTCCGCTACATGTTCCACACGGAGGAGGGGACGGAGGGCGACGTTTCCGCCTTCGGCGCCCTTTGCACCGCGCTTTCGGCGACGATCGGCACCGGCAATATCGTAGGCGTCGCCACGGCCATCGGCACCGGCGGCCCCGGTGCGCTTTTCTGGATGGAGGTGGCGGCGTTCTTTGGCATGGCCACCAAGTACGCCGAGGGGCTGTTGGCGGTCAAGTACCGCGAGTTCACCGCGGACGGACGGGTTCTGGGCGGGCCGTTTTACTATATCGAAAAGGGTCTCGGCAAGAACTGGAAGTGGCTGGCCGTCCTCTTCGCGGTTTTCGGCGTCCTGGCGGGCGTCATGGGCATCGGCACGGTGACGCAGATTCACGGCATCACCTCCGCGACGCTCCGCTTCTTCGACCCCGGCTTTGCGCCGCAGGACCCGAACACGGGCGTGGCGGTGTTGTCGTGGCTGGGGGTTTCGACCACCTATTCGTGGGCGGTGGTCATTTCGGGGCTCGTGGTCACGGCGGCGACGGCGCTCGTGGTCATCGGGGGGCTGAAGCGCATTGCGCGCGTCTCTACGGTCATCGTGCCGTTCATGGCGGTCTTCTACGTGGTGATCATCGCGTTCCTCCTCCTCGGCAATCTCTCCAAGATCACCTCGGCCATGGAGCTCATCGTCCGCGCGGCGTTCAATCCGGCGGCGTTCACCGGCGGCATGGTGGGCACTATCTTCATCGCCATGCAGAAGGGGGTGGCCCGCGGCATCTTCTCGAACGAGGCGGGCCTCGGCTCCGCCCCGATCGCGGCGGCGGCGGCGAAAACCAACGAGCCGGCGAGGCAGGGGCTCGTCTGCATGACGGGAACCTTCATCGACACGATCGTCATCTGCACGATGACGGGGCTGGCGATCGTCGTCACCGGCGCGTGGGAGCCGCAACTGGGTCTTGCCGGCGTCGATATCACCATTGAGGCCTTCAGCCGCGGGCTTTCCTTCCTGGGGCCCAAGTCCGGGGTGATTTCCGGATTCTTCCTGATGACGGCGCTCACGTTCTTCGCCTTTACGACCATTCTCGGCTGGAACTACTATTCCGAGAAGTGCCTTGAGTATCTCGTCGGTTCCAAGCGCCAGTGGATCGTCAAGTTTTACCGGTTGCTCTATGTGGCGGTGGTGTTTGTCGGCCCGTATCTTACCGTTTCGGTCGTCTGGGGGCTTGCCGACACCTTCAACGGTCTCATGGCCTTTCCGAACCTCGTCGCGCTCTTGCTCCTCACGCCGGTCGTCTGGCGGGTGACGAAGGACTATCTCTCCCGTTGCGGCGATTATCCGCCGTCGCGGGCTGACCTCGACGGGTTTCACGCCTTAAGCACCAAGGTGCTTGCCGACGGCAAGGTCAGCAAGGAGGAGGCCGATGCGCTGGCGAATTACGTGGAGACGTGTACGCCGAAGGGTCATCCGCGGTTTGCCGAGTTCATGGACATCCTGAACAAGGTGCGTGCGGATGGCAAGATCACCCCCGAGGAGTCCGTCGTCGTCGCCAATGGCATCTACGATCTCGAAATTGCGCTCAAGGTCCACGGATAGGATTCCCGCTCAGGGCGTTGCGACGGTTGCACTTACCCCCTTGAAATCGGTCGGCGCGTTTTGGTATAATATCCGCCGACTTCTATTTCGGGCGATTAGCTCAGTTGGTTAGAGCATTACCTTCACACGGTAGGGGTCACTGGTCCGAGTCCAGTATCGCCCACCATCGATGGTTCCGTCTTTCAAAGGGAGGTTTCATATGGTTTTCTCGTTCGTTCAGAATATGGGACCGTGGCAGATCGTCATCTGCCTCATCGTCATCGGCCTCCTCTTCGGCGGCAAGAAGATCCCCGAACTTGCGCGGTCGATCGGCAAGGCGAAGGGCGAGTTCAAGAAGGGGCTCGCCGAGGGCGAAAGCGAGGACAAGCCGGAGGAAACTCCCGCAAAGTGACGAGCGCCCTCATCAGGGAACGGCTTCGCGAAGTTCCGACCCGCCCCGGCTGCTATCTCATGCGAGATCGCCGGGGTGTCATCATCTACGTGGGTAAGGCGAAGAACCTGAAGCGCCGCGTCTCCTCGTATTTCCGCCCGGGCGCGAAGCATGCGCCCAAGGTGCGTTCGATGGTCAACACCGTCTATGACTTCGAGTTCATGACGGTGAAGAACGAGGCCGAGGCGCTGCTCACGGAGGCCTCGCTCATCAAGCGCCATAAGCCGCGCTTCAACATCCTCATGCGTGACGACAAGCGCTATCTCGCCCTGCGCGCCGATCCTGCGGCGCCCTGGCCGCGCTTCCAGTGCGTGCGCATCGTCCGCGACGACGGCGCGCGCTACTTCGGCCCCTTTCCCTCGGCGCCGATCGTCCGCGCGGCGAAGGACTTCGCCGAGAAGCGCTTCGGCATCCGTGCCTGCGCAGCCATCGAACCTGACGCCGCCTGCCACCGCCATTGTCTCGCGGACGTGATCCGCACCTGTTCGGCGCCGTGCCTCGCGCGCATCTCGGCGGCGGACTACCGCGCGCGCTTCGAGGAGGCGTGCGCGTTTCTGGAGGGGAAACGGCCGGCGGTGCTGGGCGAAGTGGAGGCCGAAATGCGCGCGGCGGCGGCGCGGAGCGACTACGAGACGGCGGCGCGGCTCCGGGATACGCTCTTTTCGCTCCGCGAGATGACGAAACAGCATTTCGTGCGCCGCTCGCCGGACGAGCGGCGTGAGGCGGTGGAGAAGGGGCTTGCCGATCTCGCCGTCGCCATCGGCCTGGGGAAACCGCCGCGGATCATCGAGTGTGCGGACATCTCCAATCTCTTCGGCACGCATTCGGTCGCTTCGCTCGTGGTGGCGCGTGACGGCTTCCCCGACCGCCGCTATTACCGCCATTTCAGGATCCGGACGGTGGTCGGCGCGGATGATCCGCGTTCGATGGCGGAAGTGGTGGCGCGGCGTTACGGCCCCGAATCGACGATTGCGGCGGAGCTGCCGCGTGCCGACCTCTTCGTCTGCGACGGCGGCATCACCCAGCTGCGGGCCGCCCGCGCCGCTTTCGCCGCGGCGGGGGTTGACGACATCCCGACGGTGGGGCTCGCCGAGCGGCAGGAGGAGATTGTCCTCGATGACGGGCGCGAAAACCTGCTGCTGCCGCGCGATTCCGAGGCGCTGATGGTGATGACCCGTCTCCGCGACGAGGCGCACCGCTTCGCCATCACCTATCACCGCAATCTCCGCGAGAAGACGATCCGCGAATCGGTGCTGGACGAGATTCCGGGAATCGGCGAAGCCAAGAAGCTGAAGCTTCTCAGGGCCTTTCGCTCGCTCCGCGCCATGGCGGCGGCCACGCCGGAGGAGATCCGGCGCTCGGCAGGCGTCGGCGAGGCGACCGCCGTCGAACTCCTGCGGCGGCTGGGTACTACGCAAAGTCGGGGAAATGTGATAAAATAGTCGGGTCTTTTAACTCCAAAAAAAGGAAACAGCCATGAGCTACGCAGAGGCCAAGAAGAAATACGCAAAGATCGGCATCGACACCGAGAAGGTGATCAAGGATCTCGGCAAGATCGCGATCTCCCTCCATTGCTGGCAGGGCGACGACGTCGGGGGCTTCGAGACGACGGGCGGTGCCTCGGGCGGCATTCAGACGACCGGCAACTATCCCGGGAAGGCCCGCACCCCTAAGGAACTGATGGCCGACCTCGAGTTCGCCCTGAAGCTCATCCCCGGCAAGCACCGCGTCAATCTTCACGCCTGCTACGGCATCCATGAGGGCAAGGTGACCGACCGCGACCAGATCGACGTCAAGAACTTCGAGCCGTGGGTGAAGTGGGCGAAGAAGACGGGCGTCAAGCTCGACTTCAATCCCACGTTCTTCTCGCATCCGAAGGCGGCGGACGGGCTTACGCTCTCCCATCCCGGTCCGAAGATTCGTGCGTTCTGGGTGAAGCACGGCATTCAGTCGCTCAAGATCACCGAATATTTCGGCAAGGCCCTCGGCTCGCCGGCCTCGGTCAACTTCTGGTGCCCCGACGGCTACAAGGACGAGCCCTCGGATCGCCTCGGGCCGCGTCAGCGCATGGCCGAGTCGCTCGATAAGATCTTCAAGTACAAGTACAACAAGAAGTACTGCATTCCGTGCTTCGAGTCGAAGCTCTTCGGCATCGGCGTCGAGAGCTACACGGTGAACTCCCACGAGTTCGTGATGGGCTATGCGATGAAGCAGAAGATCCTCGCGCTCCTCGACATGGGCCACTTCCACCTCTCGGAGTCGGTCGCCGACAAGATCAGCTCGTTCCTGATGACCTTCGGCAAGGTGGCGTTCCACATCTCGCGCCCGGTCCGCTGGGATTCCGACCACGTCATCCGCCAGAACGACGACCTCCGCGCCGCCGGTCAGGAGATCGTGAAGATGGGGCCGGAGAACTTCATCATCGCGCTCGACTACTTTGACGCGTCCATCAACCGCGTCGCGGCGTGGGTCCTCGGCATGCGCAACATGCAGAAGGAGCTCCTGAAGGCGATGCTCACCCCGTGGAAGTCGCTCAAGGCGCTGCAGGACAAGGGCGCGTTCACCGACCAGCTCGTCCTTCAGGAGGAGTACAAGAACTATCCCGCCGAGGAGATCTGGGCCGAGTTCTGCCGCCGCAACCAGGTGGTGGCGGGCGAAGAGTGGTTTAAGGCCGTCCAGAAGTACGAGCAGGACGTCCTCTTGAAGCGCTGATGAAATTCGAGGAGAATCTCCGCAAGCTCGAGGAACTCGTCTCCAGGATGGAGTCGGGTTCCCTCGAGCTGGACGAGATGATCAAGTCGTTCGAAACGGGTCGCGCGCTCGTGGAGACGTGTACGAAGGACCTGGAGTCGATTCGCCTTCGCATCGAGAAGGTGACGGCGGCCGGGACGGAGGAGCTGAAGGCATGAGCAAGCGGATATTGGTGCAGGCGCAGGCCGACCATATCGAATCCCTGTCGAAGGCAGCGCCCGCTGCGGCGCTGGAAGAACTGATCTGGAACGCGCTCGACGCCGATGCGCGCGAAGTGAAGGTGGATCTCATCACCAATCCCCTCGGGGCGGTGGAGGCCGTGCGCATCACCGACGACGGCACGGGCATCAGCGCGCTGACCGCCGACGAGACCTTCGGTTCGCTGGGCGGCAGCTGGAAGCGGCTGAAGACGGCGACGGATTCCGTCCACCGCAAGCTGCACGGGCGTCACGGCCGCGGCCGCTTCAAGGCGTTTGCGCTCGGCTGTCATGTGGAATGGCGTACCACGACGCGCATCAACGGCGAGCTCCTTTCTTATAAGCTCTGGGGTGATATCGAGCGCCCGGGGGAATTCGAGCTTGATGCCTCCGCCGAGCGCGGTTCGGCGACGGGTACCGAGGTCTATGTCGAGAACGTGAAGCCCACGGTTGATTCGCTCCTCAATGCGGGCGAGACGGTGCAGGCGCTGGCGGCCAAGTTCGCGCTCTACCTCAAGAGTTATCCCGACGTGCGGATCTACTTCAACGGTCTTCCGGTGACCCCGGTGATCGTCCAGAAGCGGACGACCGACTATAAGCTCACCGTGCCCGGCGGCGCCGAGGCGAAGTTGGAGGTGATCGAGTGGAAGCGGAAGTTCGTAGGCGCGGGGCGGCTGGTCTTCGCCGGTCCCGACGGCTTCGAGCTCCATGAACTCGGTGCGCTCGTCCGTTCCGGCGGCGTGCCGTTCACGGCCTATCTCGTCTCCCCGCGGTTTCCTGCGCTCCATGCGGAGAACGCGCTGGTGATGGACGAGCTCAATCCCGAGGTGCGCGCCTATCTCGACGAGGCGAAGAAGGTCTTGAAGGCCCATTTCGCCGCGCTCGGGGACGGGCCCGACCCCGAGTTTGTCAAGGCCTGGTCCGAGCGGCTGAAGGAAATGTCGATAGCCGACCAGAAGACGCTTTTGGCGCTGCTGAAGAAATCCCTTAAATCGGCCAAGGACGAATGATCGCCAAGCTCATTCTCGACAAGAAGCGCGAGGGGCATGCGCTCGGCAGTGCCGAAATCCGCGAATTCATCGAGGGCTTCACGCGCGGGGAGATTCCGGATTATCAGATGGCGGCGCTCGCGATGGCAATCTGCTGCCGCGGCATGAATGAGCGGGAGACGGCCGATCTCACCGATGCGATGATGCGTTCGGGGCGGCTTCTCGAATGGCAGGAGCCGACGGCCGACAAACATTCGACGGGCGGCGTCGGCGACAAGCTTTCGCTCGTCATCCAGCCGCTCGCTGCCGCCTGCGCCGTGGCGGTTCCCTCGCTGACCGGACGGGGGCTGGGGCTCACCGGGGGGACGGCCGATAAGCTGGAGACGATTCCCGGCTACAGCTGTTCGCAGGCGCTCGGGCGCTTTCAGGAGATCGTCAGGACGACGGGCGTCTCGCTTGCCGTCCAGACCGACGAGATGACTCCGGCGGACAAGAAGCTCTATCAGCTCCGGGACGTGACGGGTACGGTCACTTCGATTCCGCTTATCGTCGCCTCCATTCTTTCGAAGAAGCTGGCCGAGGGTGCGCATACGCTCGTTTTCGACGTCAAGGCGGGCTCGGGCGCCTTCATGAAGACGCGCGAGGAGGCGGTGGAGCTTGCGAAGGCGCTGGTTGCGGGCGCCAAGGCGGCGGGTCGCAGTTCCGCCGCGCTCGTCACCGACATGTCCGCACCGCTCGGATTCGCCGTCGGCAATGCTATCGAAGTCGCCGAGGCCATCGCCATATTGAAGGGCGAGGCCGACGCACGGCTTTCGGAGGTGACGGCTCTCTGCATCGAATTTGCCGCGCTGATGGTGTCGCTCGAACTCGGAATGTCGGTCGAGGAGGCGCGCAAGCTGGCTGAACGGCGGCTCTCGGAGGGCGCGGCGTGGGAGAAGTTCGCCACGATGGTTGCCGCCCACGGCGGCGATCTCGAGGCCTTTGACGCGCTCTTGCGCAAGCCGGTCTTCAAGTTCCGCGTGCAGGCGATGCGCTCCGGGTATGTGGCGGAGATCGATGCGGAGAAGGTGGCGCGCGCGGCGTTTCTGCTCGGCGCCGGGCATCAGACGGCGGGCGATCGGATCGATCCGCTCGCGGGCGTGGAGCTTGCCGTCGTCCGCGGCGAAAGGGTGGCGACGGGCGCTCCGCTTGCCACCTTGCAGGCGTCGTTCTCGCCCGACGGGCTGGAAAAGGCGGCCGCCGAGCTTCTGAAGGCCTTTCGGATCGTTTCCGAGCGGCCGGAGGCGGCCGGTCTCGTCATTGAGAGGATCGGGCTTTGACGGTGAATTATTCCGAGCTGCGGCGGAAGTTCCGCGCGAAGAATCCGGAGCTCGATGCCGTTCGCAAGAAGTCGCGCGAGGCCGTCAAGCGGATTGCGCGCGAGTACGAGCAAAAGCGCCGCGAGGCGGGGCTCGCGGAAGTGCGGAGGGTGCGTACGCCGCTTTACTATGTGATCGTCGTCCTCGTGATGGTGCTGCTGGCGGGGACGTTCATCGGCATGATGACGGGAAATCTCCGCATGGGCAAAAAGCGCATTTCCAAGGCCGATATCCAGGTGCGGCAGTCGATGGACGCGCTCGCCGTCGCGCTCGGGCGCTATCGTTTCCACTGCGGCGCCTATCCGGCTACCGAGGAGGGGCTGGCGGCGCTGGCGGCGATTACGCCGGGGAAGAAGGGCTGGTTCGGGCCGTATGTGAAGAAGATCGTTCCCGATCCGTGGGGCGAGCCCTATCAGTACTGGACGCGCGACGGTGACGAGCCGCCGGTACTGCTGTCGAAGGGCCCCGACCGTCGGCTGGGGACGACGGATGACGTTCTTCCCGATCCGCAGCTCTTTTCGGCGCCGTTCCGCGATACCACTTGGACGAACCACTGGGTGCCCTATACTCTCCGCGGCATCGTGGTGGCGCCCGATGAGACGACGCGCCGGGCCATCCGGGAAGAGGTTCAGCGCTACTAGGGACCTCCGAAAAAAGTTGATATGTCATTTGGCCTTGCCGTGGGAGGATGGTGCTATAATATGCGTATCGGACTTGAAATCGGAGGTGTGTATGAACAAATCACTCTTGCGCATTGTCGTTGACGCGGTTCGCGCAGGCGGACGGATATTCGCTGGTACTCGGCGACATTTCGGCACCGAGTCCGACGCGGCGGGCGCGCGAGGTCTGCGGAGTGGCGAGGTCGTTCGTCAAGCAGAATGTCGCGGGGGTGATCTTGCAGCCGCTGGCGTTCCTGAAGACGCCGGAGCGGGTCACGAAGGAGATTGTCTCGCTTTTTAACGCGGCGGGGATTCCCGTAGTGCTGGTGGATCGCGACATTCCGCAGGAGACGGCGATTCACGATTTCGTGGGGATCGACAATTTCGGTGCGGGGCGCGCGCTGGGGGCGCATCTCCTGAAGCGGGGTGCGAAGCGGGTGGGCTTTCTGATGCGTCCGAAATGCGCGTCGGTCATTCGCGACCGGCTGGACGGGGTGCGGAGTGAAGTCGAGGATGCTTGCGGCAAGGTGACAGTGATGGTCGCCGAGCCCTCGGATTTCGAGACGCTGGCACCGTATTTCGCGCGGCGGAACCGTCCGAACGCCGTCGTCTGCGAATCGGACTATGTGGCTGCGCAGTTCCGCAATACGCTCGATCGAATGGGGCTGACGGTGCCCAAGGAGGTGATGCTGGCCGGCTTTGATGATGTCCGTTGCGCGATCTCCACGCCGCCGCCGCTGACGACCATCCATCAGCCCTGTGCGGATATTGCGCGGGTCGCCTATCAGACCTTGCGCGAGCGGATGCGTGATGGGTCGATGCCGGCGCGGCGGATTATGCTGCCGGCGCCGCTGGTGGTGCGCGGATCGACGCTGTAAGAGAGGATGGGGAGAATTGTTCGATTGTTCGATTGATCGATTGAGGAGAGAGAAGGTGGAGAAAGTAGGTGGAGGTGGACAGTGGAATTGAACCTTCCTTTCTCCAACTTCTTGCTTCTCGCTCCAACTCTTTATTTGGTAATGTGAGATGAGCTTAAACGCAAGTCGCTATCGCGACCCGCAATAACGCAAGTTGGCCGTTTTTCGATTTCCGGCGTAGGTCGCATGCAGGGAGGTGGGGAATGGAGGGAGAATGGACAGGTGAGGATGCGACCGTTGTGAGCCGGATCGGAAAACGGCCTCTTGTTGCGTGTCGCGACAGCGACTTGCGTTAAAGAAGGGAGGAAGGGGGATTGTGTCTTCCTCGTCAACAACAGCCAGTCTTTACAAGGGGTAAACGCACGGGAACCGTGCGCTTACTTCTGGGGGCGGTGGTTCAAGTCGGTGTTGAATGACGCCGACAATCATCCCCCCAGGGCGGCGTGGATTTGCTATAATATCTGCCGATATGACAGCAGCAGAACAAGCTCAGGCGCTCGCCAAGGCGCTGGAAGACCGCAAGGCGGTTGATGTTAAGGTCTATGATGTCCGCGGCAAATCGGCGCTCACGGATTTCTTCGTCGTGGCGACAGGTGAGGCGGCGCCCCATCTCAAGGCGCTGGTGGCCGAGTCGCAGCACGCGATGAAGGATGCGGGGGTCGCCTCGTTCCGCACCAGCGGCGACCCGGAATCGGGATGGATCGTCGTCGATTACATCGATGTGGTCGTCCATGTCTTCTCGGCCGAGGCGCGTGCCTATTACGCCCTCGAGAAGCTCTGGGTCGCGTAAATGACCTCCACCGTCTATATCGCGAAGAATGTCTATGGCGGCGAGGGCCTCGGACGGCTCGGCGACGGGCGCGTGGTCTTTGTCGAAGGCGCTTTCGCAGGTGAGAACGTCAAGGCGGAGATCGTCGAGGAGAAGCGTCACTTCGTGAAGGCGCGCCTCGTCGAAGTGGTGGAGCCGAGCCCTGATCGGCTCGGCACGGCGCCGGCGCCGATCCCCGGCATGGTCTATGCGAATCTTGCCTATGCCGCCGAGTGTCGCGCCAAGGAGGAGCAGCTCAGGGACTTCTTCGAGCGCGCCCGATTGCCGGTGTTGCCGAACGAAAAGAACTTTACTTTGCTCAAGGGCGGGGTGGATGCGGCCGATCCGCTGCATTACCGCAACAAGGTCGTCTATCATTTTGCGCGGCAGCGGGGCGCGTGGGCGATCGGCTACCGGGCGGAACCGTCGCACGAGATCGTCGAGGTGACGGAGGATCCGTTGGCGGTTCCCGCCATCAATGCCGCGCTCCCCGAGGTGCGCAAGGGCGTCATCGCACTGCTTACCCAGGGGCCGCTTGCCGTCCGCAAGGCGGTGGAGGCGAAGGGCAAGGTCACCGTGCGTTGGACGCCGCGCTCGGGCGTCAAGTGGTGGGTCGGCGACGCACCCAGGGACCTCGTGCTCAAGGAAACGACGCTTGGCCTCACCTTCGATGTGCCGGCGGGCGGCTTTTATCAGGTAAATCCCAAGGCGGGCGAGGCGTTGGTGCAGGCGGTGGTCGATGCCTATCGCGCCGGTGCCGCCGAGGCGGGCGAGGTGCTCGATCTCTACTGCGGCGTGGGTGTCTTCGGGCTCGCGACGGGGGCGGAGAAACTGCTGGGCGTTGAATCGGGGCGCGAGGCCATTGCGTATGCCAAGCGCAATGCCGTGCTCCATAAGCGGCCGCAGGCGCGGTTCCTGGCTGAGGAAGTGGGGCGTTGCGTGAAGCGCCTGAATATCGGGCCGCAGACCACGGTTATCGTCGATCCGCCACGCGGGGGGCTGGAAAAGGGCGTCGCACGCCAGCTTGCCGGTTCGCGTGCGCCGCGGATTTTCTATGTGAGTTGCGATCCGGCTACGCTGACGCGCGATTTGCGGGAACTTGCCGCCGGCTACCGGATTGCATCGGTGCGCTGGGTGGACATGTTCCCGCGGACGGCGCGCTTCGAGACGCTGGTCGGTCTCGTCAAGGCGTGAGGTCCTTAAAACGGAGGAGGCAAGATGGGTTGGTTTGAAAAGCAGGAGAAGACCGCGGCGATTCCGCCGACGAAGGCGCTCTGGGCCGTATGCCCCAAGTGCAAGAGCCATTTCGAGAAGCAGGTCTGGAAGGCGGCGGGCAGGATCTGCCCCAAGTGCGGCTACCACGGGCGGCTGTCGGCGCGTGAGCGCATTGCGATCACCGCGGATGAGGGCACTTTCAAGGAGGTCTTCCGCGCCGTCACCTATTCCGACCATCTCGATTTCCACGATGCCGGCGGCGCGTATCGGGAGAAGGTGGAAGCGACGATCGCGAAGAGCGGCGAAACCGAGTCGATCGTGATGGGTACGGCCGAGATCGGCGCTCACAAGGTGATGCTCGGGATGATGGATTTCGGTTTCATGGGCGGTTCGCTCGGGACGGGAACGGGCGAGCGCATCGCGCGGGCCTGCGAGCAGGCGATCGCCGAGCGGCGGGCTCTGGTCATCTTCTCGGCTTCGGGCGGCGCGCGGATGCACGAGGGGATTCTTTCGCTGATGCAGATGGCCAAGACCTCCGCGGCAATCGCGAAGCTGAAGGAGGCGGGGCTACCGTATATTTCGGTCCTGACCGATCCGACGACTGGTGGGGTGAGCGCGAGTTTCGCGATGCTCGGCGACATCAACTTGAGCGAACCGAAGGCGCTGATCGGCTTTGCGGGGCGGCGAGTCATCGAGAATACGATTCACCAGAAGTTGCCGGCGGACTTCCAGTCGGCGGAGTACTTGGAGAAGCACGGCTTCATTGACCGGATCGTCGAGCGCAAGGATCTGAAGAAGTTCATAGCGAAGATGCTTAACTATTGGGGGTTCTGATCATGGCGAAGAAAACGGCGATGGATTCGGTTAAGTTGGCGAGGGACCCGCAGCGGCCCCATCTTAAGGATTTTATCCGCTACATCTGTTCGGATTTCGAGGAGCTGAAGGGCGATCGGCTGGTGAATGACGATCGCGGGCTGATCGGCGGCTTCGCGACCATCCTTTGCGATGCTACGGAGGGCAAGCGATCCGAACCAGTTCGATGCCTCATTCTCGGGCATCACAAGGGCGCGACGGTCGAGGAGAACATGGAGGCCAATTTCGGGATGGCGAATCCAGATGGTTATCGTAAGGCGATGCGCCTCGCGAAGCTGGCGGAAAAGTTTCATCTGCCGATCGTCACGTTCGTGGATACGCCCGGCGCCTATCCGGGACGCGAGGCCGAGGAGCGCGGGCAGGCCGAGGCGATTGCGAAGTCGCTTGAATTCTTCTCGCGCCTCAAAACGCCGATCGTCGTGGTGGTGACGGGCGAGGGCGGCAGCGGCGGGGCGCTCGCGATTGCGGTCGGCGACCGGATCCTCATGCTGGAGAACGCGGTTTATTCGGTCATCTCCCCCGAGGGCTGCGCCGGCATCCTTTGGCGCGACGGCAAGAAGGCGCCCGAGGCGGCGGCGGCGCTGAAGATCACGGCGGCGGATCTGAAGCGGCTGGGCGTCGTGGATACGGTGGTCAAGGAGCCGACGGGAGGGGCGCAGAAGAATCCGGCACTGGCTGCGGCGAAGGTGAAGGATGCCGTTTTGAAAGCGCTTAAGGAACTCAAGGGCGTTCCGGCTGACGAGTTGGTCGAACGGCGCTATGCGAAGTTTCGCGCGATGGGTAATTTTTTTGCCTGAGTCAGGGCTTGGTGGAATATATTTGGTATAATATCCCCCAATGTTTGGTTTTGGGAAGAAAAAGAAAATAGCGGAGCCGGTCGTCTATGCGCGGGCGGAGCACTGCATTTCGCGCAAGAACATCGATCCGGATGCGCTGAAGGTGCTCTATCGGCTTTCGTCGCTCGGCTACACCGCCTATCTCGTCGGCGGCGGCGTGCGCGATTTGCTGATGGGACGCACGCCCAAGGATTTCGATGTCGGCACCAGCGCCAAGCCCAATGAGGTGAAACGCGCCTTCCGCAACTGCTTCCTGATCGGTCGCCGCTTCCGTCTCGCCCATGTCCGTTTCGGTGAGAAGGTGATCGAGACGGCCACCTTCCGCCGCAATTCCCAGACCGTGGGCGAGATCATCGAACATGCCGCCGAAGGGCCGATGGAGGATAACACCTTCGGCACGCCCGAGACCGACGCCTATCGCCGCGACTTTACCGTCAATGGGCTTTTCTATGACATCAAGGACTTCAGCGTCATCGACTGGGTGGGTGGCATGAAGGACCTCAAGAAGAAGCTCTTGCGTGCAATCGGCGATCCTGATATCCGCTTTCAGGAAGACCCGGTGCGGATGATGCGCGCGATGAAGTTTTCCTCTCGCCTCGGCTTCAAGATCGAGAAGAAGACGCTGGAGGCGATGAAGCGCCGTCATGCTGCCATCCTTACGGCTTCGCTCCCGCGCGTCTGCGAGGAGATCTTCCGTCTCTTCCCCTACGGCCACAGCGCTGAGGCGTTCCGGCTGATGTACGAGACGGGGATGCTCGCCGATCTCCTGCCGGAGCTGGCGCGCTACATCAGCCGTTCGGGCGGGCTGCGGAGCCCCGAATGGAAGTACCTTGAGGTTCTGGATGACTACGAGCGGATGATGAGCGAGAAGGGCTTCGAGGTTTCAAACGCCATGCGCGCGGCAGTGCTGATGACGGGGCTTGCGCGTATCGACCGCAAGAACGGCGCCGGGCGGCGGGTTATGAAGATGATGCTCGATGCGGTCAAGATTCCGAAGGCGGTCTATTTCACCGCCTCGCTGCTGATCGAGAGCCGGGTGCGGCTCTCCGTCGCGCCCACGAAAGGCAAGGCGCGCTTCATTCATAATCGCGACTTCCTTGATGCCCTCGACTACAACCGGATTGTTCGACGGGCGGAAGGGGAGAGCGAGGATACGCTCAACGAATGGGCAGACCTTTACGAATCGAAAGGAACCGAAAAATGAACGAAGAACTCCTGCAGGAAATCAAGTCAACGCTCCCTTGGCTCATCGTCGCCGCGCTGGCGGTCGGTGGCTTCTACGGCGTTAAGAACTACCGTGCTACGCGCAAGGCCGCCGCGACAACCGCCTATGCCCGTTCGACGTCGGCTGCCGACCTCGAAGGCGCGGTGGCGGAATTCGGCAAGGCCGATACGGCCGGCGCGCTGAAGGTGAAACTCGCCAAGAAGTACTACGATGACGGCCGCTTCCAGGAAGCGCTCGATCTCTATGTTCAGTTGAAGGCGCAGACCCCCGCCGGCTTCGAAGGTATCCCCGCCGTCGGCGAGGCCGAGTCGCTGGAAGCGCTGGGCCGGTACGACGAGGCGATTGCCGCCTATGACGCCTTTGTCGCCGATAACGCGGCGCATCCGCTCGCGTTTACGGCCAAGCTCGGCGCGGCCCGCGCGACGGCGCTTAAGGGCGATAAGGCGAAGGCGAACGAGCTGCTGAAGGCGCTTAAGGACGGTCTCGGCGAGGATGAGGCGGCGAAGGACCGCGTCGAACAGCTCGAGGATCTCGTCAAGCGCCTCGCGAAGTGAATCTCTGGGGGAAAGGTTCGGCGCCGTGATTTCGCTATTGGCCGCCGCCTTGTTCTTTCAAAACGCCGCTCCGCTCGAAATGCCGAGCGCGGCGGCGTTCCTCGTTACCGACACCAACGGCGTGCGGCGGCTGGAAGACCGCTATCCGCCGGCGGAGCTATGGGCGCATCGGGTGGTGGACGGGCGTTGGCTTGACGACGAGGGACGGGTTCTTACGGTGGCGACGCTTTCGCTGGCGCCGCGGCTTCACGATGAGGAAAAACCGCTTACGCGGAGGGAATATGACGCGGAGACCTCGTTCCTTTCCCGCAAGGACGAAAAGCTGCGTCTGCGCGCCATTCGGTTGTTGGCGCCAATCGGGCTCGCAGAGGAAGGGGAGAAGCCGCGGCAGTTGCCGCGCGGACTCAAGGAGTGCCGCTATTGGGAAGGGACGAACACGTCCGCCGTCGTCTGCGCCTTTCTGCCCGAGGATGCCGACTTCTGGACGCTGGCCGCCTGGACGCTCGCCGAGGGGGATGATCACGAGGAGGCGCGCAAGCTGTTCGAGGAGCGGTTCTTCGACGAATATTTCAAGCGCTTTCCGCCAGCTTCGCGACCGCGGCGTGCCCGTCGCACGAAGGAGCGCCCGAGCGAGCGGCAGCTTTTGAAGGAAGATGTGCGCCATTCCGTCGCCGCCTGCCCCGACTGGCGTTTTACGGACTCCGATTCGTTCGCGCTGGTCGATGCGCTGGGGAACGACCGGACGCTGGCGACGGCGGTGACGAATGTGATCCCCGCCCTGCGCGGTCGTTTTGCCGCGGTCATGCCGACGCCCCTCGACGGCTCGAACGTCCTTGCGGTCGCGCGGGTCTTCGCCAATCGCGAGGACTATCTCGCGGTCGTCGGCGAGGAGCTCGCCTGGTCCGCCGCCTATTGGAGTCCCGTCCGCCGCGAGCTCGTGGCCTATCTGCCCGCGACCGGCCGCGCGGAACTTATGAAGACCTTTCGGCACGAATCCTTTCACCAGTATCTTTCCTATGCCGCTTCGATGATCGCCGTCTCGCCGTGGCTCAACGAGGGTTATGCGCAGTACTTCGAGGAAGACGAGGCAGTGCCGGTGCCGCCGGAGCTGGATCTGGAGCTCTTGTCGGCGATGCTTCCCGTGTTGATGCAGATGGATTACGAGGAGTTCTATGCAGGGTCGGAGGAGGCGCGTCGGCTTAAGTACCGCCTCGCCTGGATGCTCGCCTACTTCATCGAACATGGAGCGCCGGAAGTGCGGTTTCAGCCGTTCAAGAATCTGAAGCGGGATTATCTGGCCGCGTTGCTGGATACGAAGGATATGCATTTGGCGACCGAGCGGGCATTCGAGAACGCGGATCGGTTCAAGGAGTTCGTCGAAGAATGGGCGAAGTTCTGGGGAAATATGTAGGGCGGCTGGCGCCAAGCCCGACGGGGGCGTTGCACCTCGGCAATGTCCGCACCTTTATGATCGCCTATTTGCGTGCGCGCTCGGCGGGCGGGCGGCTGGTGATGCGCATGGAGGATCTCGACCACCCGAAGGACAAGCCGGGGGCGGCGGCCGCAGCCATTGAGGATCTGCGGTGGCTCGGTTTCGAGTGGGATGAGGAGTTCGTGCAGTCGGAGCGGACGGAGCTGTATCGGGCGGCACTCGCGAAACTCGGGGACATGGCCTATCCGTGCGTCTGCTCTCGCCATGACGTGGAGACGGCGCAGTCGGCGCCGCATGCGGGTGAGCAGCTCTACTACCCCGGCACTTGCCGTGGACGCTTCACCACTTGGTCTGAGGCGGTGGCTGCGAAGCGCGCGGCGGGTTCGGCGGCGATGCCGTGCTGGCGCTTTAGGGTGCCGGAGAATTCGTGCGTTCGTTTTCAGGATGGCTTTGCGGGTGCGGTTGAGCAGGAAGTGGCGCGGACGCTCGGCGACTTTCCGCTCGCCCGCGATCCGGACGGGGCGGGATATACGCTCGCGGTAGTCGTCGATGATGCGGCGATGGGGATTACTGAGGTGGTGCGCGGCGACGATCTCCTTGCGGCGACGCCGGCGCATATCCTCGTTCAGCGGGCGCTGGGACTGGCGACGCCCGCTTATTGCCATGTGCCGCTCGTGGTGGGGCCGGACGGCAGGCGGCTTGCGAAGCGGCACGGGGATACGCGCATCGCCGCATATCGTGCCGCGGGGGTGGGCGCGAAGCGGATTCTCGGCGCGCTGGCCGCGGCTTCGGGCTGGGCGGAGCGGGGCGAAGAGCTGTCGCTGGAGGATCTGGTGCCGCGCTTTTCGCTGGCGGCGCTGCCGCGCACGCCGCTTGTGCTTTCTTCGTTTGCGGCGCAGGATCGGATTTTGGTATAATCTTAAAAACTTGCTATGTCAGTTTTACGTGCAGATTTTGCGGCGGCGAAGCAGCTTTTGGCGGGCGCGAAGCGGATTCTCATTTCGGGGCACTTGAGTCCCGACGGGGACTCGCTCGGTTCGATGCTCGCCCTCGCGCGGCTCCTGTCTGCCGCAGGGTATGATGCTTTCGCCACGGCCGACCTGAATGCGCTTGGCAAACTGGGGTTCCTCACCGGGGTCGAAGACCTGATTCCGGTAAGGAAACTCCGCCGCCAGCGCAAGTTCGATCTCTTCATCGCCGTGGATTGCTCCAGTTTCGCGAGGATGCCGCCTGAGGTGAAGGGTGTGGCCGAAAAGCTGCCGATCCTCTGCATCGACCACCACGTCACCAATGACGGCACCTTCGGTGACGTGCAGATCGTCAATCCCGCCGCTTCTTCGGCGGGCGAGATCGTCTGGCAGTTCGCGAAATGGATGGAGTGGAAGTTCGATACCGCCGTCGCCGAGGCGTTGTGGGTGGCGTTGGTCACCGATTCCGGCCGCTTCGCCTATGATTCCACGACGCGCGAGACGATGCGCTCGGCGGGCGATCTCCTCCGGTACGGGGTTCGCACCGCCTTCATCAATGATGTCATTTACGGGACTTTTTCGCGCAAGGCGATTGAGCTGAAGCGCCTCGCGTGGCGCTCACTCCACATCTGGAAGAACCGGCGCATTGCCGAGGTGACGCTGACGCGCGACGACTTCCGTTCTGTTCGCGGCACGAAGGCCGACGCCGAGGACGTGATCGAGATTCCGCGGTCGGTCGCGCGGAACGAGATCGCACTCTTCTTCTACCAGATCCCCGACCGCACCAAGGAGACGCGCTGCTCGATTCGGACGCGCGGTGACTGGGACGCAACCGTGCTGGCAGGCAAGTTCGGTGGCGGCGGTCACCGCAAGGCGGCGGGCTGCACGATCAAGGCCTCGATCGGGACGGCGAAGAGGATGATGCGCGCGGCGGTGAAGGAGCTGCTCAAGAGCCGGTGCGGCAAGACGGTCAGGATTTCCGAGATCAAAATTCCAGAAAGAAAGGATGCAAAATGACGGAAAAACAGGTGTTGAAGGCGTTTAAGGACACGGGCGCGCTCCTCGAAGGGCATTTCGAACTGCGTTCGAAGCTCCATTCCAACCGCTATTTCCAGTGCGCGAATGTGCTCCGTTATCCGCGCATCGCCGAGAAGCTCTGTCGCGAGGTGACGCGGAAGGCGATGAAGAGCGGAAAGCTGGGGAAGAAGATCGACGGCGTCATCTCGCCCGCCGTAGGCGGCATTCTCGTCGGGCACGAGGTCGCGCGCGAGCTGAACGTCAAGTGCGTCTTTGCTGAGAAGGTGCAGGGCAAGGGCGTCGATGCGACGGGGAAGCCGAATACCGTCCTCGCGATGCGCCGTTTCGCGCTCAAGAAGGGCGAGCGCTACGTGGTCGCCGAGGACGTGGCCACCAAGGGCGGCCGCGACCAGGAGACGAGCGATCTCGTGAAGCAGGCGGGTGCGAAGATCGCCGGCGTGATCCTGCTCGTCGGTCGCAGCGCGGGCAAGGTGGAGTTCGGCCGTGTCCCGATGTTCTCGCTCATGCAGATGGCGCCCGAGACCTGGACCGCCGCCGAATGCCCCATGTGCAAGCAGGGCGGCAAGCCCGTCCACCCAGGGTCGTGAGAACGGCGGTCATGGCAGATCTTGAAGGCCCGGAAGGACATGTTTGACTCTGTAGATACCTGTCTCGAGGCGTTGCGCCGCGGCGAGATCGTGCTCGTCACGGATGACGCCGACCGCGAGAACGAGGGTGACTGCATCTGCGCCGCCGAGTTTGCGACGTGCGACAACGTGAACTTCATGGCGACGTACGCCAAGGGCCTCATCTGCATGCCGATGAGCCGCGCGTGGTGCGAGAAGTTGGACCTCCCGCAGATGGTCCGCCAAAATACCGACAACCACCAGACCGCGTTCACCGTTTCCATCGACGGCATTGATACGACGACGGGGATTTCTGCCGCAGAGCGTTCGATGACCGCCTTGGCGACGGTGAGGGACGGCGTGAAGCCGTCCGACTTCCGCCGCCCCGGCCACATGTTCCCGCTGGAGGCCCGCGCGGGCGGCGTTCTCAAACGCGCGGGGCACACTGAGGCGACGGTCGATCTCTGTCGGCTCGCGGGTCTTAAGGAAGTCGGACTCTGCTGCGAGATCATGAAGGACGACGGGACGATGGCCCGGCTTGATGATGTCGTCGCCTTTGCGAAGCAGCATGGGCTTAAGATGATGACGATTGCCGACCTGATCGCCTTTCGTTGCGCGAAAGGCGATCAGGAGGTGGAGAAAAAAGGTGGAGGTGGACAAAGGAACGGTCAGTTCCTTGTCGAGAAGGTCGAGACGGTGGACCTGCCGACGGAGCACGGCGACTTCAAGCTGACGATGTATCGGAGCCGCGTGACGGGTCTCGAGCACCTCGCGCTTGTGAAGGGCAAGGTGGATGACGGTGCGCCGGTCCTCGTGCGCGTTCATTCCGAGTGCTTCACGGGTGATGTCCTCGGGAGC
>JAZUHK010000008.1:0-2006 GCA_045641645.1 Kiritimatiellia bacterium | reverse complement strand
GCCGTCGCCCTCGATGCAGAGCTCGGTTTCACTCCGCATGAACGCGCGGACCTCGGTCTCGCCCTCCTTCGAGACGATCCACGGCTCGTCCTCGGTGCCGAGCTGCCGCCTGACGACGGTAAAGGCGTTCGAGCTCAATGTTCTGTCCTTCGCCACATGTATGATATCGTATTGGCCAAGCTCATAGAGCGTCATCGTGAGCGGAACGTCGTCCGTGTAATCGCCTTGACCCCACTTGGTCCCGCCTGCCGCGTTCCACCCCACCCTGGCCTTCGCCGTGGAAGGCTGGTTCGCCCAGTTCCCGGCGGAATGCGACACGGGAATCGTGTCCTCGAACTGATAGACCTTGTTCGTGCGCACGTCGAGCCATGCCGTCCTGGAATCGGCGGCGTCGGCATCCTCGGCTTCTTTCGCCGTCGCCCCCAACGCGACCGTAACCTTGAGGGTCTTGGTCCACTCGGCCTCCGGCGGCACGTCCTTCTTCGCGTCCCACACGAGGCGCACCTCGTTCTTCTTCAGCCCTTCCTGCTGGAAGTCGCCGTTCTCGTCGACCGCGAACGACACATCGCCGCCGTCGAACGGCTCCAGCCCCAGCGAGCCGTCCGCTTCCGCGAAGTAGAGGTGGTCCATTTTGAGCGTCTTCGACTCGTCGTAGAACGCACGCACCCGCGCGATGACGCTATCGTACTTCACGAGCGTGTTGGTGACCGTGAAGCAGACGTCCACGAGGTTCGTCCACGGGAAGCGCTGCTCGACGCGCACGTTCTCCGCGCGAAGGACGGGTTTCACCTCCTGCGCTCCCACGGTCATCGCACCAAGCGCCAGGCACCAGGCACAAAGCACTACCTTCTCCAGTTTTCTTTTCATCTCGTTTTCCTTTTTCACCATGTTAGGTTAGTTTAAGTTTACTTAAATCAAATCAGCGGCCTCCTCGCGCTGTAACCGCATATTTTGTGTATTATAGCACATTCCCCGTCTGACGTCAAAAGCCGGGCAAAACGGGATAATTTACGCTCCCTTACCGCCCGCGCTCAACCGCATCAAACTTGTCGTCCGATCCCGAAGCTCCAACCAAAAGAATGATGTCGCAGACCTCGCTCACGCCCTCCTTGAGGTTTTTCTTCGGCGCGACGTACACATAGACCTGCGCGCGGAGGTTCTGCGTCATCGCACTCTGCCACGCGGTCGGCAGCACGTAGGTCGAGTCGGAGACGGTGACGGGGGAACCGTTATCACCCGTCACCTTGCCCGCGACCGTCACCTTGCCTTTCGCGCCGAACCTGAGGACGATCCCGTTGTCAAGCGTCAGCGTCGGCGCCTTTGTGCCGGTCGCGAACGGCAGGAACTCGGGAAGATCCTTGCGGTCCCATGCGCGCTGGATGCCGATGCTGCCGTTGCCGGCCTTGTCGCCCCCGCCGATCGTACCGAGACCCGTATTGAGATCCTCCATCAGGAAGAGCGTGTCGGTCGTTTTCACCGTCTTCCTGGTGGACGGATCCCTGTAGCTAACCGTCACGTCGGCGATGTAGTAAAGCGCATCGCCAACTATCTTCACGTTCGCGAAGTTCTTCGCGCTGAACGTCGTATCGGCAAAACCGCCCTTCGTCCTGCCCGAGGCCTTGCCCGTCTTTCCGACCGTCGCCGTAAAGGTGCCGTTCGTCGCACCCGCCTCGATGTGGTAGCCGTCGAAGTTGCCGACCGCCCACTGGGGGAGCGGCTCGACGCGGATGTTCTTGACGAGCACGTCCGTCGCGCCCGATTTGTTCCTCACCGTGATCTTGACCGTGAAGAACGGCTTCTTCCCCGTAGAGCAGGCCGTCGGCACACCCGTAAAGCGGAGAGCCCCCTTGTCGAACTTGACGCCCGAGGGGAGCCCCGAGACCGTCACCGTCGGGAGCGACGCGGAGCCAAAGGCCACCGTGCAGGCGTCCGCCGGGAGCGCCACGCCCTGGTACCACGTCTCCTCCTCCGCGAACTCGCTCGCGTCCGCGCCGCAGTAGCCCGCA
>JAZUHK010000007.1:0-6298 GCA_045641645.1 Kiritimatiellia bacterium | reverse complement strand
CGGCGATCTCGGCAAGGATCTCGGCCCGCGAACGTGCCTTTTTCGACATTTTGTTTTTCATAGCATATATTATAGTATATGTGCATTCGAAAAGCAAGTGGAAAATTGGGGATGCCTGCATAAATCTTTCGCTGCACCCAGCGCTGCAATCCCGCGATTTTTTTGCACGGAATATGATATAATGTCGGTGTTTTTTCCCTTGGGAAACTGTACGCTTGAATAACCTGCGAACGAGAAACGTGATGGCTGAATCTGAAGTAACAACAAGGAACAAGACAAGATGAAACTCAAAGACATGGCGCATGGTGCTAAGTGCTTGGTGCTTGGTGCGGTTGCTGTCGTCGGGCTGTCGGCATTCGCCGCCGAACCCATCTCGCTGGGTGAGGTGAAGTCGCAGGATATCTTCGGCGCGAAGACGATGAACAAGAAGGCGGAAATCACCGCCCGGCCCATCAAGGTGGAGACGGCGGACTCGCAAGGCGCGACCGAGATCGGGAATGACGGGCCGAAGGCGTTTTGCCTGGGGCCGTCGGTTTACGGACATGACCTCCGTCGTCTTAAGGCGTATCTGTATGAGATCTGGTACGACAACTACGAGGACAGCGACCTGACGGGCGAGGACGCGCCGTTCCTGGATTTGCCGTCGCAGTACCGCGGCGGCTGCTCGTCGGTGCGCGTCGGCAATTTCCACGGACGCAACCTCGACATCGGCATCAGCGACACCGCGACGATTGTCGTTCACATGAAGGCCAGGGAAGGGCGCTTCGCGTCCGTCGGCACGTCGCAGTGGGGCGATGCGTCCGAAACGGCGCTGAGGGCGGGCGCCGTGAGCGCCCGCCGCTTCGACGTGCTGCCGAACTGGATGACCGATGGCATCAACGAAAACGGCGTTGCGATCAATGTCAACGTTATTCCGCTGGATGTGATGCAGGAAGGCAACGATCCAACGTCCGATCCGCGTCCCGCGCTACATGCGCGCAAGGTTGTCCGCTACGTGCTCGACCACGCCGAGAGCGCGGCGGGGGCGATCGAAAAGCTGAAGGGATTCCGGATCTACGGCAACATCGGCACCGGCACCTACAATCTCCACTGGATGATCAGCGACCACGAGAAGACGTTCGTGGTCGAGGTCATTGGCGGCGAGGTGGTCGCCCGTGAGCATCCGATTATGACCAATTTCAGCTTAAACTGGGACAATGCGAACAAGCGGGCGATCGAGCCCACCGAATTCGCGAGCTGGAGTCCGTCAAAGTACGAAGACCCCGCCAAGTATAGCGAAAATCCCGAAGAGATCCTCAAGCTCTATACGCGGCATGCCGAGGGCGTCGAGCGCTACATCCGGCTGCGCGAGGCGAATTACAAGACGCGGGGCGCGACCTTCGAGGGGATGTTCGAGCTGATGCGCGAAGTCCAGTTCACGCGGATTGTGGACTTGCCTCTCGCGGAGACCTTCCTTTCCGACCTGCCGGAACTGGAAGAGTTAGAGGACGCGGGAATCAAGTCGCTGACGGACATCTATGCGGCGAGCAACGCAACGAAGCTTGCCGACGTGTGGGTGAATCTTCAGCCCAAGATGCAGGACGTGTACGCGAACCTTGCGGACTACCGCAAGCCGGACATGATTGCCAAGTATTCGATCACGACGCACAACGTGACGTTTGATCTTGCCGAGAAGATGTTCCGTATCGTCGTGCAGGAGGAGTACGACGAGCCGTTCGACTTCTATCTCGCCCCGCTGGTGAAGGTGATGCTGCCAGCTGGTGTCCGGGGCTTCACATACGCGGTCTCGAACCTGACCGCTGGCATTGAGATGCCGGTTGTCTCGGTTTTGCCCGGCGGCGTGACCTATGAATTGCCGATTGGCGCGAAGGTTGGCGTTTACGCCGTACCCGCCGAGGGCTTCCTTGCCGTGGGCGAGCCGTACATCATCGGCGAGGTGACGGCGGAGACGACGCTCGCGGGCGTGATCTTGCCGACGGCGGTCGATTATGCCGACACAGTGGTGTATGGGACGATCCGCACGGCCGAGGAGGGGAATTCGCTCGCTCGGGCGCTTGCCGTCAGGGACGGTAAGTTCGTCTATGTCGGCAACGAGGCCGGTGTGGCGGCGTTCGTCAAGGATGGCGTCACCAAGGTCATCGACCATCGCGGCAAGGGCATGGTGTTGCCCGGCTGCACCGACGGACATTCGCACTACATCCAGAAATTCTGCATTGCGAACATGAAGGGCGGCGTCCTTTTTGCCGGGGACGACGACAAGGCGGCCGTCCTGCAGAAACTCGAGGCGGCTGCGCTCAAGGCGAAGGAGGCCGGCAAGAAGTCCCTTCTCGGTTTCGGCTGGAACTACCACAAGATCATCCCCGCGGGCGGACCGACCCTGAAGGAGCTTGACGACGCCACGCGCGGGGTGTCCACGGTGATCTTCGACTCGAGCGGGCACAGCGCCTACTGCACCTCGGAATGCCTGAGGCGCTGCAAGATCATCGACGGCGAAGGAGGTGTCCTGATCGATAAGATTGACGGCGGCCTCCTGGAGTTGGATGAAAAGGGATATCCGACCGGATACGTGGATGAGCGCGTCACGGGGTATCTGACGCGCATGGGCGGAATCGACCCGGACGAGATCGTCGATGACGAACTGGCGCAAACCTCTATTCGCCTCTCGCAGGAGCTTTTGCTGTCCACGGGATACACCATCGCGTTCGAGGGCTGGAGCAACGTGCTGCATCCGACCAAGTTCTATGTGGCCGCGAACGGCATGGACAACAACGGGGAGCTCAAGATCGTCTTCCCCATGACCTACGAAGTGGAGCCGTGGCAGACGAACATCGAGGACAATGAGGTCGGGCATCTCGCCGCGCTCAAGGAGGTGTTCGGGACGAAGCACGTGTTGCCGGAATATCTGAAGGTGTTCATGGACGGCTGCGCGGAGACCAAGACCGGGGCGATGTCCAAGCCCTACAAGGACGGCACTGTTTACAAGAGCTTTTGGTCCGTGGACCGACTGGCCGGCATCACCAAGGCGTGCAATGAGAAGGGGCTGGTCGTGCACACCCATGTCATGGGCGATGTCGCCATCACGGAAGCGACGGATGCCTACATCAAGGCCAACACCGAGCGAGGCGACAGCGATTGTCGCAACTGCCTCGTGCATCTCCGCAATGTGAATGCGAATGATTTCCAGCGTTTTGTCGACAACAACATCTCCTGCACCGCAGGCCTCACCTGGCATTTGGGCGGGGCGGAGAAGGAACTGGGCGAAATCATGGATGAGGATTACGTTAACCACTCCTATCCGATCAGGTCCTTCTTCGATGTCGGCGCGAAGGTCTCCAGCCATTCGGACTTCCCAGCGAACGGCGAATGCCCGCAGGATCCGTTTGGAATGATGCATGTCGCCGTCACCGGGCAGCATCCGAATCACCCTGAACTTAAGCCGTATGACACGAACGAACTCGTCACGATTGAACAGGCGTTTCAGACACTGACGATCAACGGCGCGTGGCAGGTCGGGCTGGAGAACGAGCGCGGCAGCATCGCAGTCGGCAAGTGGGCGGACTTCGTGCTCGCCGACCAGGACGTGTTCACTTGCTCGACGAATGACATCGGCAAGACCAAGGTCGTCTCCACCTGGTTCGAAGGCGAGAAGGTCTATCCGCTGCGCGGCAGCGGAGAGAATCCGTGGAATGTTGGCGCGACAACGAACGACGCCGTGACGGCATATACGAACGGGACGACTCTTGTCGTCGAGGGCAGGGGCGCGATGAAGGACTTCGGAATGGCCGGACCGTGGGGAACCAGCATCACCGCGGTTGACTTCGGTGCGCAGGTGCTGAACGCCGGCGCGAACGCCTTCGCGGGCTGCACGGCGCTCAGGACGCTCGTGATGGGCGGGAATCCGCCTGCGATCGGGGAGGGCAATGTCCTTTCGGGCGTGGGGAAAATCATTGTCCGCGAGGACGCGCTCGAGAAGTTCGAGGCCGATTCGGGGTGGAATGTGCACGCGGCAAAGTTCGAGACCGTGCCGGTCTGCTACGATTACGCGAAGGTGAAGACGCTCGCGCCGTTCCTGCATGAGGTCTGGTACGACGATTATGTGTTTGACGGGAGAGGCGAGACGCTGTCGGGGGAAAAGTCCTTTGCCTGCTCGTCGGTGCGCAACGGAAATTTCATCGGGCGCAATTTCGACTTCTTCCTGGACGACAAGCCCGAGTTCGTCGTCCATGTCGCGGCGAATCCGGCGAAGGGTCGTCTCGCGTCAGTCGGTATGGCTATGCACACGGGGATGCGCGAGGACGGCGTGACGAACGGACAGTACACCGCGTCCTACGACCTCATCCCCAACCGCATGCTGGACGGCATCAACGAGAAGGGCGTTGCGATCAACCAGAATGTCGTTGCATACGATCCGGAGGTTGCGGCGGGGCCCGGACGGGAATTCACGGGGACGAATCCCGGGGCGCCAGACCTGAACATCTCGTTCGTCACGCGCATGGTGCTTGACCGGGCGACGAACGCCGCGCACGCGGTGGAACTCGTCAAGTCGCACAATCTCTTCGGCATGAGCGTGAGCGGCGACCTGCTCCACTACATGATCTCCGATCCGAGGGAGACCTACGTCGTCGAGATCATCACCAATACCGTGGTCGCGCGGCACTTCAGGATGATGACGAACTTCAACCTCAACTGGGACAACGGGAACGCCCGCGCCCTGACCGATGCCGACGCCGAATGGACGAGGGCTTACTATCCCGAGCCCTCGAACCTTGTCGTCTCGGCGGGGAGCTTTGCCGCCGCCACGAACGAACTGGCGAAGTACTATGCTCGCCACGCCGAGGGCGTCGAGCGCTTCATCCGCCTGCGCGACCACTACGACGAGGGCGCGACGTTTGAGGGGATGGAGACGCTCATGAGGCGCGTCCAGTATTCGCAGGCCTCCACCTTCGAGACCTGGCCCTACTGGTATTCGGACCGGTGCAGCGTGGCGGTGGACAGGATGCTGACCGAGGCCGGCTATCCGACGGCGGCCAACACATATATGCTGTACGGCTTGAAATACTACCAGAGCGAGGCCGACCCCGAGGGATTCCTCAACGAAAGTTTGGACAGGTTCCTCGACAGGGAGCTGATTGCGCACGAGCGTGAGTGCCTTGCGGACAAGGACGCCCATCGCAAGGAGAATTCGGAGGTCTGGCTGACCGTCCACAACACGATTTACGACATCGAGAAGCGGATGTTCCGCGTTGCCGTGCAGGAGGACTATGAGCACACGCATGACATCCGTCTCGTGCCGTGCGCAACGGTGAAGGTTGGCGATTCCGCGAAGACGCTGGGCGAGGAGGACCCCGCGTTTCTCGCGACGAACTTCACGATTGTCGTGACCGAGGGGCGCTTCACCGCCGACGACTTCGCCGGCTACTGCGTCCGCGCGAAAGGCGAGGCCGCCGGCGACTACGCGGTAAACTTCGTCTGCACGAGGATGCCGAAGGGCTACGACGGCGAGTTCATCGTGATCCCGGGCGGGTTTAGGATCGTCATGGGCGGGAAGCTTCCGGCCGACGGCGTGGTGACGTATCCGCGGGTGGCGAAGGGCTCCGACTACCTGAAGCCGAATGCGTACGCTACCTGGAGGGCGAAGCCAGACGCCTGCAGCGTCTTCGTGAAGTGGGTGGCCGCCGAGGGTGCGTTGGATGTCGTGACGAACTTGCTCGAGTCGGCTGGCGGGAAGGTCTTCAAGACCTCGCTTACGCTCAAGATCCCGGCGGACGCGCAGGTGAGGCCGGCGGATGTTGTTGCGACCTGGAAGCGGCTGGACGAGGATGTGCCGGCGGGGCAGGCCGCGGTGATGCTTCGGTGTGATTCCGCGATGGGTACGGTGAGGGGGTCTGGGCTCTACAAGCTCGCGCTCGACCGAAGGATTGGTGCCAGCTCAAAGAAGGTCTCGATCACCGCGACGGCGAAGGCCGGCTATGTCTTCGCGGGATGGTACCTTGATCCCGGCTTCTCGAAGCCGGCATATGACCTTGTGTCGTTCGGCAGTAATAAGGACTACCGCCAGCCATCGCAGACAATCACGGTGACGACGAACACCTACCTCTTCGCGCGGTTCGTCAAGAAGACGACGAAGGATGATCCGATCGCGTGGCTCCGCTACGCGGGTGCGGGCTACTGCGGCGCGGACGCGAGCGAGTTCGCGGAGGAGGAGACGTGGTACCAGGGCGTGGCGCTCCCGGCGGACGCCTGCACGGTGGCCTTTGGCTCCGCGTCGCTCCCGACGGTGACGGTCTCGGGGCTCCCC
>JAZUHK010000006.1:0-26351 GCA_045641645.1 Kiritimatiellia bacterium | reverse complement strand
CAACTGGATGAAGCCGGACGTGGGTTCAGTTTTCTCCGGGACGGACCTCTTGACATGCGCATGGATCGGTCGGGCGGCGTGACCGCTGCGGACGTGGTGAATTTCGAAAGCGCGGAACGATTGGAAGAGATCTTCCGGGCTGGGGGCGAGGAGCCTAGGGCGCGTCAGATAGCGAAAGCGATTCTGCGGGCCAGGGATGAACGCGGGATGCGGTTCGAAAGGACATTGCAACTTGCGGATTTCATCGGGAGGCTTCTCGGAAGACACGGTGGCCACCATCCGGCTACGCGGGTCTTCCAAGCGCTCCGCATGGAGGTGAATGACGAGATGGGCGGCCTCAAACGGGCACTCGAGGGAGGGATGAAAATCCTGAAGCCGGGTGGCAGGTTCGCGATCATCACCTTCGAGAGTTTGACCGATCGCGTGGTGAAGCGGTTCTTCGCCGCGCACGTCGGGCGCGAAGTGTCGTTGCAGGCGGGCGGCTCGCGTTGGGAAGGGGAACTGCCGCGGGTGCGGCTTTTGACGCGCAAGGCGGTGACGGCAGGTGAAGAGGAAGTGGCTTTGAATCCGCGCTCCAGAAGCGCCAAGCTTCGGGCGGTAACTAAGGAATGAAGGTAAGATGAAAAAAAACAGGAAGCGTTCTAAGAAGCTCTCGGTGGTGGGCTCGCGCAGCCTCCATTTCGGGGCGGTGTTGGTGGTGCTCTTCGCGATGGTTCTCCTGAATCTCCTGGCGAACACGAGTTGCAACCAGGTGATGAAATCCATCGGCGACAAGGAGCGGCAGTTGGAGCGGCTCGAAGAGGAGCTGGTGCGCGAATCGGCACGCTGGGAGGAGATGAAGAGTTCCGAGAACCTCGACCGCCTGATGCTCCGCAACGGCATCTCCATGAAGTTGCCGCGGCCCGACCAGTATGTCTATATGCGTGCCGACGGCACGCCCCGCCCGGGTCAGCTTTCGGTGGCGCGGGCGCGCCAGCAGCGGCTGGCGGGTTCGCAGCTCGCCGCACGGGCCGCGCAGACCGGTTCCCGGTCGTCGAGAAGGAATAAGGCGCGGCGCTGACGATGGCTCGGCGCGGGGAGTTAAGTCGTTTCTGGCTCCCGGTCGGAGTCATGTTGCTCTTCGCCTGCTATGTGTCTGTCAAGCTCGTCCGTTCGCACATCGAGCCCGAGGTCAATTCCATCGACTACACCTTCGAAAAGGAGGTGGAGGGAGTCCGCGGGTCGATTCTCGATGCGACCGGCGCAACGCTTTCGAAGTCGATTCCCATCTGGGACTATCATCTTGATCCGGTGGCGCTCACCAACCGCGTGGTGAAGACCAAGGGCTGTCCGCCGCGTCCGCCGGCGGCCATCGTGAAGACCATCGCGCAGGCGCTGGGGCTGGATTTCCACGATTTGCTTCGCAAGAGCCACGACGTGAAGAAGCGTTACCAGCCGCTCGGAAAGTCGTCGGATCCGGATGCGCACCGCACGCTGGCGGACTCGTCGCTGGTGGCCGGCGTCGTCATCGAGGACTGTCAGGTGCGGCAGTATCTCCATCATCGGCTGATGTCGCATGTGGTCGGCTTCGTCAATCGTGAGGGCACGGGATCGGCGGGCGTGGAACTTAAGTACAACCGGTATCTCGCCGGCGTTCCCGGACAGGTGCGGGGAATGAAGGATGCGCACGGGCGCGAGCTCTACGACAAGCGCATCAATTCAATCGATCCCGTTCCGGGCGCCAACGTGCAGCTGACGCTCGACCATAACCTCCAGTTCATTGCGGAGGAGAAGCTCCGCGAAGGAGTGCGCGAATTCGGTGCGGGTGCGGGCTGGTGCATCGTGATGAACGCCCGGACAGGCGCGGTGCTGGCGATGGCGTCGGTTCCCGACTTCGATCCGCTCTTCTTCAACACGGCCTCGGACGCGGCGAAGATGAACCGCGCCGTCGCCTTCAACTACGAGCCGGGTTCGGTGATGAAGGTGATCACTACGGCGGCGGCGATCGACACCGGGCGCTTCACGCCCGAGTCGCGCTACAATACCAATCAGTATGACGATCGCTATTTCCGACTGCCCGGAGACCACGGGCACGTCTGGGAGCCGACGATGACCATTCGCGACGGCGTGGTGCATTCGTCCAACATCGTCATCGGCAAGCTGGGGGTGGACCTCGGGCAGGAGACGCTCTGGAACTATCAGCGCGCCTTCGGGTTCGGCGAAACGACGGGGGTGGGGCTTCCCGGCGAGGAGGCGGGGATATTGCCGCATTGGAAGCGCTGGGACAAGATCAAGTGGTCGCGCGCGCCTATCGGGCAGGGCGTGTCGGTGACGGCCATTCAGCTCGTTTCGGCTTATCAGGCGATTGCCAATGACGGCGTGCGCTTGCGGCCCTATGTGGTCGAGCGGATCGTGGAACCGAACGGAAACGAGCTCTACCGTCATCAGGTGGAGAGGATCGGACGCCCGATCAAGGCCTCGACCGCGAGGACGATGCGCGAGGTGATGCTCGGCGTCGCCACGTCGGCGGGTACGGCGCGGCGCGCGGCCATCCGCGGCTATTCGATTGCGGGCAAGACGGGGACGGCGGAGAAGGCGAATCCCAACGGACGCGGGTACTTAAGTGGACTTTTCTGCGCGACCTTCTGCGGCATCGTCCCAGCGTCGGATCCGGAGATCGTGGTGCTGGTGACGCTCGATTTCGACACGCGGCAGAAATTACACCAGGGCGGCAATTCCGCCGCGCCCATCTGGCAGAAGATCACCAGGAAGACGTTGCGCTATCTGATGATTCCGCCGGATCGCCCCGAGGAGCTCGAAAACGCGGATTTGCAGGATGATGACGAGTAGGGGAGGGGAGTGGTGCGACTGACTGGGATCGAACCAGCAACCTTCGGCTTCGGAGGCCAACGCTCTATCCAATTGAGCTACAGTCGCACAAAGTGGGGGATATTATATCATAAATTTGGTTGAGAAAGTTGAGAGAGGTTGAGAAGGTTGAGAAGCTCTAAGGAGGTTTGAATGAAACTGTATGTGGCGACGCACAATGCGCACAAGGTCCGTGAGATGGGGCAGATCCTCGGTGACGTGGAGATTGTCCCCGACGATCCCGAAGGCGTGGAGGAAACCGCGAGCGACTTTGCGGGCAACGCGCTCATCAAGGTGCGTGCCATCGTGGCGCGGCATCCCGGCGAATGGTGCCTCGCCGATGATTCGGGGCTGGAGGTCTTCGCGCTCGGCGGCGCGCCCGGCGTCCGCAGCGCGCGCTATGCTGGCGAGCCGTGCAGCACCCCGGCCAACAACGCGCTGCTCCTCCGGAACCTGGCCGGCGTGAGCGACCGTCGCGCGCGCTTCACCTGCGCGTGTGCGCTCGTCGATCCCGCCGGACGCGAACGGGTGGTGGAAGGCCATTGCCCGGGACGGATCGCGGAGCGCGCTGCGGGCGTGGAGGGTTTCGGCTACGACCCGTTGTTCGTCCCCGAGGGCTTTGCCCGCTCCTTTGCGGAGCTGACGGCGGAGGAGAAGAACGCGATTTCCCATCGTGGTCGCGCTCTCGCGGAGGTGAGGCGAATTTTGCTATAATATCCCCTATGAGAATTTTAACGGGAATCCAGCCCTCGGGGAAACTCCACTGGGGGAATTATTTCGGGGCGATGAAGTCGATGTTCGATCTCCAGGAAAAGGGAGAGAACTTCATGTTCATCGCGAACTTCCATGCGATGACCACCGTGCGCGACGGAGCGCTGCTCCGTGAAGCGACGAAGGACGTGGCGCTCGACTATCTCGCCTGCGGGCTCGATCCCGAGAAGACGGTGATGTACCGCCAGAGCGACGTTCCCGAGGTGCAGGAGCTGGCGTGGTATCTTTCGTGTCTGACTCCGATGGGGCTTTTGGAGCGGTGCCACAGCTACAAGGACAAGATGGCGCACGGCTTCGAGGCGACGCACGGGCTTTTCGCCTATCCGGTCCTGATGGCGGCCGATATCCTCATCATGCAGTCCGATCTCGTCCCTGTCGGGAAGGACCAGAAGCAGCATCTCGAAGTGACGCGCGATCTCGCGCAGAAGTTCAACAACGCCTACGGCGAGATCTTCAAGCTGCCCGACGCCTACATTCCCGAGACGGTGGCGACCATTCCCGGCACCGACGGGCAGAAGATGTCGAAGAGCTATCACAACACGATCGAGCTCTTCGAGCCCAACGGCTCCATCAAGAAGAAGGTGATGGGCATCGTCACGGACTCGAAGACCATGGAGGAGCCGAAGGAGCCCGAGGGGAATTCCATCTACGAGCTCTACAAGCTCTTCGCGACGAAGGAGGAGGTCGCCGAGATGGCCGCTTCGTTCCGCGCCGGCAACTACGGCTACGGGCACGCGAAGAAGGCGCTCTTGGAGGCGTACCACCGGCTCTTCGACCCCTTCCGCGCGAAGCGCGAGGAACTCGCGAAGGATACGGACACCCTTGAGGACATCCTGCGTGCGGGGGCGGAGAAGGCGCGGGCGGCCGCGGCGCCCACGATGGCGAAGGTGCGGGCGGCCGTGGGGCTTTGAGGAGGGCGAGACATGAGCGACATCCGTAAGATCGGCTGGGAGGATTTCCATGCGCTTTCGCTGGAGGCGAAACGTCCTTATCTCGCGCGTCCGGGCGGTGACGGAATGCCCTATCATACGCTTTTCGCCCAGCAGTTCGATCGCCCGCTCTTGGAGCGGCTCTGTGCGCTCGCGAATCGCATCCGCTTCATTTCCAAGACCAGGGAAGGGGCGCTTTATCTCAAGGGCGTCCTTGCGCACAAGCGGGCGATGCTCTACTTCTCCCAGCCCTCTTCGCGCACTTTCCTTTCGCATCTCAACGCCTGTCAGCTTCTGGGGCTCGGCACGAGTTCGGTCCGCGACGCGGCCACCTCCTCCGAGGCGAAGGGCGAGTCGAAGATCGATACGATCCGCACCTTTTCTAGCTATGTGGACATGATCATCATGCGCTGTCCCGAGAAGGGGCTGGCGGAGCAGGCGGCGTGGGAGCTCTCGAACAGCGATCGGCCGATTCCGATCCTGAACGCGGGCTCGGGCAAGGACCAGCATCCGACCCAGGCCCTGCTCGACATCTACACGCTCATCCGCTCGTTCGAGACGAAGGGCGGAGTCGATGGCCGCACGGTCGTTTTTTGCGGCGATCTCTTGCGCGGTCGCACGGTGCGTTCGCTTTCCTACCTGCTGACGAACTTCGATGACGTGCGGCAGATTTTCGTGGCGCCGAAGGAGTTGCAGGTCCCCGATGACGTGGTCGCGATTCTGAAGGGGAAGGGCATCCGCTTCGAGATCGTGGACGATCTGCGCGCGGCGGTGAAGGTTGCGGACGCGGTCTATATGACTCGCATTCAGGACGAGTGGGACCAGGCGAAGGGCGAGTCGGCGAAGATCGACACGAGCCGTTTCAAGTTCGGGGCCGAGGAGCTTTCGCTCCTCAAGGCCGACGGCTGCATCCTGCATCCGCTTCCGCGGCGGGACGAGATCGCCACTTGTTGCGATCGCGATCCGCGCGCGATGTACTGGCGGCAGATGCGCAACGGCATGTGGATCCGCGCGGCGCTGATCGCTGGAACCTTCGGGTTGGAAAAGACGATCATGAATTGCGGATTATGAGCGCAAATCTGACAAGTCGGCGGGGTTTTCTTTCCTTCGCCTCGGCGCTGGGGGCGGCCTCGGCGTCGCGAATGACGTATCGGCAGGGCCCGCGAGGCGAGAAGGTCTCGCTCCTCGGCTTCGGCGCGATGCGCCTGCCGACGGCTGACGGCGGGCACGCTTGCGACTGGTGGGACGACGCCTCTTCGGACCGCATCGACCAGGAGCTCGTCAACCGCGAGGTCCGCTATCTGCTCGAACATGGCGTCACCTACTTCGACACCTCTCCCTTCTACTGCCGCGGCGAGTCGGAGCGCCGTCTCGGCGAGGCGCTGGCGAAGAGCGGTTTCGCGCGCAAGGACTATCAAATCGCGACCAAGCTCTCCAATTTCGCGCCGTCGCAACAGTCCCTCGACGGCTGTCGCGCGATGTTCGATTCGTCGCTCCGCTTCCTCAGGACCGATTATCTCGATTTCTACCTCCTCCACAACATCGGCCGCGACGGCTTCGAGAATTTCCGGCGGCGTTTCGTCGATAACGGCGCGGCTGACTGGTGCCTGGGGCTCCGCGACGCGGGCCGCATCCGCAATCTAGGCTTTTCCTATCATGGCGACCGCCGGGCGTTCGACTGGTGCCTGGAGCGCCATGACCGCTATCATTGGGACTTCTGCCAGCTCCAGCTCAACTACATCGACTGGGATCACCCGACTCCGGGCAACGGCGACGCCTCGGCGAAGGAGCTCTACGACGCGGTGACGGCGAAGGGCATTCCCGTCATCGTGATGGAGCCGCTGCTCGGCGGCGCGCTCGCGCGCTACAACTGGTCGCTGGCGAACGAGCTGACGCCGCTCGACCCCGAGGCGACGCTCGCAAAGTGGGCGTTCAGGTTCTGCGGTTCGCAGCCGAAGGTGCTGACCGTCCTTTCCGGCATGACGCGGATGGAGCACATCGAGGAGAATGTCGCGACGTTCTCGCCCCTGAAGCCGCTCTCTGCGGATGAGACCGCCGCGCTCGCGCGCGCGGCCGACGCCTATCTCGCCTGCAACGTGGTTCCCTGCACCTCGTGCAGGTACTGCATGCCGTGTCCTTACGGGCTCGACATCCCGCGGCTCCTCGCGTTTCGCAACCAGTATCTGACGAAGAAGACGGGCCTCGATGCGCGCGCGCTCCTAAAGGCATACGCGCGGGCGGTGCCCGAGCAGTTGCGCCGGGCCGAGCACTGCACGGGTTGTGGCCGTTGCCGGGCGCATTGTCCGCAGCAGATCGACATCCCGAAGGAAATCGGCGCGATCGACGCGGTGATGGATGCGCTCAAGGCGGAGGCGGTGAAATGAAGGCGGTGAAGATCCTGGTGCGCGCGGCGGTCCTCGCGGCGGTGGTGGCGGCGTTTTTCGGCGTGCCGTACATGAAGTACGCGGTCAAGGCGCAGGGGCTCCTCTGGGGGGCGCTCGCGACATTGCTGTTCGGGCGTTTTTTCTGCGACGTCTGCTGCCCGCTCGGCATCCTCCAGAGTGCGGTCAACTGGTGCTTTCATCCGCGCCGTCATGTCCGCCGCGTCTGCACGCGCCTGCCCGAGACCCGCCGGCAGCGCCTCGTCCGCTGGAGCGTCTTCGTCGCCGCGGTTGCGCTTGCCGCCTGCGGCTGCATGGGCGCGGTGACGACGGTTTTGCCGATTTCGATCTTCGGCAAGGCGCTGACGCTCTGGGTGCCGGGGCTTGCGGTCTTCGCGGCGGTGATGGTACTCGCGGCAATCGGCGACGGGCGCATCTGGTGCAATTGGATCTGCCCGTTCGGTACGGTTTTCAGTCTGCTCGCGCGTGTCGCGTGGCGGAAGAGCCGGGTTGGCGCCGGTTGCGCCAATTGCCGCCGGTGCTTTGCTGCGGCGGCGGACGCGAAGAAGGCGGCGGCGGAGAGCGGGGGAATCGGCCGCCGCGAGGTCCTCCGCGGCGTTGCCGCACTCGCCGTCGCCGAGAAGCTTTCCGACGGCGGTCTCGCGCCTGTGAGCGTGCCAGGAGTTCCTGCGCGGAAGCATGCCGTCCTGCCGCCGGGGGCGGGGTCGGATCGCGCGTTCCGGCTCAAGTGCGCCGCGTGCCAGCTTTGCATCGCCAACTGCCCCGGCAAGTGCCTAAAGCCGGCGACCGACTTGCGCTCGTTCGGCCAGCCGCAGATGGATTTCCGTAACGGCTATTGCATCGCCTCGTGCGGCCGCTGCGGTGCGGTCTGTCCCGAGGGGGCGCTGACGCCGCTTAAATCCGCCGAGCGGCCGCATGTCCACATGGGCGTGGCCGAATGGCGGCGCGACCTCTGCCTGAGGCCGACGGGCGAGGAGTGTACGGCCTGCGTGCGCAAGTGTCCCGTCCGGGCGATCCATCTCGTCGCCGGCTTTCCGGTTATCGACCGCGACGCCTGCATCGGTTGCGGGGCGTGCGAGCATGTCTGCCCCGTGCGGCCCGAGCCCGCGATTCACGTCGAAGGATATGCGGAGCAGAGGATCGTGCGCCCGATGGGCGAGGATGATCTCGTTGCCGAGATTCGTCGTGCGCTTCAGGACGGCGTTTCTTGCGTCGTTGCCCGCAAGGGCGTGGTCGTCGCGCAGTTTTCCGGCCGTGGCGTACAGCCGATCGTCGCGGCGATTCGCAGCGATCCGTCGGTCTTTTGCGGCGCGACGGTCGGCGACCGCGTGGTCGGCCGTGCGGCGGCGGCGGTTTATATCGTCGGGCGTGCGCGAAAAGTCGTCGCGGAACTGCTGGCGGAGGACGCGCGGGCGATGCTGGAGGCCGCGGGCGTCGAGTACGCGGCGGTGAAGACAGTTCCGCACATCCTTAATCGCGAGCTGACCGGCGGCTGTCCGATCGACGCGAAGGTGGCCGATCTGGCCGAACCCGAGAAGATCGTCGAGCGGCTTCTCGCCGAAATCAGGTAAGGTGGGGATTCGATGGAGTTGTCGAGGTTTTGGTATAATGACTGGCCAGCAAGCGAGAAGTGCACGCCACTTCAGGTCTTCATTCGTTTGGATTTCTAAGAAAGGAAAAAACAAAATGATCAAAGCGCCTAAAAAGGGAATCAAGTGGGAGAAGTTCGGTTTCGGCTTCTCTGATGTCAACTGTCATCTGCGGATGACCTGGAAGAACGGCAAGTGGTCCAAGCCCGTCTTCGTCAAGGATCCGTGGATCAAGATGCATATCGGTGCGGCCTGCCTCCATTACGGGCAGGAATGCTTCGAGGGCATCAAGGCGTTCCGCCAGCAGTCCGGCAAGGTGGTGATCTTCCGCCCAGAGGATAACGCCAAGCGGATGTTCCGCACGGCCGAGCGTACCTGCATGCCGCCTGTTCCCGTGAAGACCTTCGTCGATTGCTGCAAGGCGATCGTCAGGAAGAACGCCGAGTACGTGCCGCCGTTCGGGACGGGCGGGTCGATGTACCTCCGACCGCTCCTGATCGGTACGGGCCCGCAGATCGGCGTCGCCCCGGCGCACGAATACACCTTCATGATCATGGTGATGCCGGTGGGCGCCTACTACAAGGGCGGCATCAAGCCCGTCCGCGCCGTCATCTTCGACCAGTGGGATCGCGCCGCTCCGCATGGCATGGGTGACGTGAAGGTGGGCGGCAACTACGCCGCGGGCATCTTCGCGCACGAGAAGGCGAAGCACGAGGGCTGGCCGGTGGAGCTCTACCTGGATGCGAAGACCCACAAGTACGTCGAGGAATTCGCCACCTCCAACTTCGCGGCGATCTCCAAGTCGGGCGCGTACGTGACCCCCGACAGCTGCTCGGTGCTGCCCTCGGTGACGAACATGTCCTTGAAGCAGTGCGCGAAGGACCTGGGGCTCAAGGTCGAGTGCCGTCCCGTGCCCTACACGGAGATCAAGAAGTTCAAGGCCGTCGCGGCGCTCGGCACCGCCGTCGTCATCACGCCCGTCTGGGAGATCACGCGCGGCAAGGAGGTCATCAAGGTCTCCGATCCGAACGTCGTCCATCCGACCTTGCAGAAGCTCTACGATACCGTCCAGGGCATTCAGTACGGCGTCCTTCCCGACCAGCACCACTGGTGCGTTGAAGTGAAGTGACCGAAGTCGGCAAGCTCGTTCTTGAGCTTCTTTCCGCCCGCGGCGTTTCGGCTGCGGAGGCGGAAAAGTTCTTGAATCCTTCGGTGCGGGATCTCGTCTCGCCGCTCGCGCTCGATGGCGTCGAAAAGGCCGTCGGCACGATTCTCGCCGCCGTCAAGGCGAAGCGCGAGATCGTGGTCTTCGGCGACTACGACTGCGACGGCGTCTCGGCGACGGCGATTCTCGTGGAGGCGATCGGCATCGTGGGTGGGAAGGTCTCTGCTTTCATTCCCGCGCGGCTCGCCGAGGGCTACGGGATGACGGCGGAGTCGGTGGCGCGGATGTTCCGCGACAATCCCGGAACGGGGCTGGTCGTCACCGTCGATAACGGCATCAATGCGCTGGACGAGGTGGCCGCGCTGAACGCGCGCGGGGTGGAGGTGGTGGTCACCGACCATCATCTGCCGACCTTGGATGCCGCAGGGAGGATGCTGCTCCCGGCGGCGGCGGCAGTCGTGAATCCCAAGGTGGCGGCGCCAGAATCGCTCCGCGACATCTGCGGCGCGGCCGTCGCCTTCTTCCTCGCGAACGCCCTCGTCACCGCCGCCAAGGAGGAGGGGCTTTATTCGGGCGGTCCGGTGGGCGGGCCGCTCCTGGTCCTGGCGGGGCTCGCGACCGTTACCGACGTGATGCCGCTTCTGGGGCAGAACCGCATTCTGGTCGCCGAGGCGCTCAAGCGCTTCCGTGCGCTGGCGCCGTTGGGACTGAAGGAACTCTATGCCCGCGCTTCGCGCTCTGGCGCGGCGGTGCTCTCTTCGCGCGACTTCGGCTTTCTCCTCGGCCCCCGGATCAATGCCGCGGGGCGGCTTGCAGACGGTTCGGCGGCGCTGGAACTGGTGCTGGCGAAGGATGTGGACATCGCGCGCGAGGCCGCGCGCATCGTCGATGGCTACAATTCCGAGCGGCGCGAAATCGAGGCGCGGATGATCGAACAGGCGAAGGCGCAGGTGGTCGCCGGGGCGGCGGCGCAGGTGATCGATCTCCCTGACGGTCATCCCGGGGTCGCCGGCATTGTTGCCGCGCGGGTGATGGAAGCGCTGGAGCCGAGGAGGCCCGTGGCGGTGGCCGTGGGCGCGCACGGCTCGGCACGCGCGCCCGAGGGATTCAATGTGCGCGATCTGCTGGGCGCGTCGGCGGCGTTTCTCGACCGCTTCGGCGGGCATCAGCAGGCGGCGGGCTTTTCGGTGAAGCCGGGCGAGACGGCGGCGTTTCGTGCGGCTTTTGCCGCAGCGGCGGAAGCGCAGCTTGCTGCAGGCGGGGTGCCGGCGGATGCGACGGAGAAGGTGGATGCGGTTCTGAAGCCCTCGGAGATCACGCTGGAACTCGCGGAGGAACTGCGTCGGATGGAGCCCTATGGCGAGGGGAATCCGGAGCCGCGTTTCCGCCTGGAGGGCGTGTATCTCAAGGAGGTGCGGCCGATGGGGGCGGAGGGGAAGCATCTGGCGCTGTCGATTGGTGCGGTGCGCGGCGTCTGGTGGGGGCATGGCGCCGAGGCGGAGGAACTGCGGGCGCGTTCGGCTTCGCCGGTGGACATCGACTTTACGATTGAGGTTTCCGAATACGGCACGCGCCACGCGGAGTTTCGCGTCGTGGGGATGTCGGCGGGTGGTAAGGTCTGATGGAACGGCGCAACCACCCTCTTGCGCAAGAAGTGCAAAAAATGATATAATTTTCCGCGTTTTCGCCGCAGAGGGTAGCGCGGGTGCGCGAGAGTAAGCGGAAAATTACCAAAAAAGGCAATAATGGATCCGATTAAGATCAAGGCGGAGCCGCGTACCGAACAGGGTACGGGAGCTGTCCGTCGTTTGCGCCGGACGGGGATGATCCCCGGTTCGGTGATGAAGATGAAGAAGGGCGGCACGGAGCTCATCAAGCTTCCGGAGCACGACTTCATGATGGCGATGCGTGGCCGGGCTAGCAAGCAGCTCTTGGTGACGCTCGATATGAACGGTGCCGAGGTCCCGGCGCTTCTGCGTGAGCTGCAGAACGACGTCCTTAAGGGCACTCCCATTCACGTGGATTCCAGCGGGGTGTCGCTGTCCGAGAAGGTGCGCATCACGGTGCCGCTGTATCTCGTCGGCGAAGCCGTCGGCGTCAAGATCGGCGGCGGCGTCCTCGAGCAGACCCTCCGTACGATCGACATCGACTGCCTGCCGACCGATATCCCCGAGAAGTTCAACGTGGACGTCTCGGGCCTCGGCCTCGATCAGACGATGTTCGTGCGCGATCTCAACCTGGGCGAGAAGTACACGATTGTGACGCGCGGCGAGTTCGCGCTCGCGGTCGTCAAGGCCCCGGATGATCTTCCGGCTGCGCAGGCCGCTCAGGCCGGCGAGGAGGCGAAGGCCCCCGAGGTCATCAAGAAGGGCAAGGAGGAGGAAGCTTCTGCTGCTGATGCCAAGGACGCGAAGAAGGAGGAGAAGAAATGATGAAGAAGTACGATGCGCTTTATATCTTCGTCGGCATCGCCAAGGACGACGCCCTCGAAGCGAATCTCGAGAAGGCGCTCGCGGAAGTAACCCGTCTCGGCGGCAACGTGCTCGAGAAGGTCTCGCTCGGCAAGCGTACGTTCTCGCGGCCCATGAAGAAGCGCGACAGCGGCGTCTATGTCAAGGTGCGCATGGAGCTCGATCCGGCGAAGGTCGACGAGCTTGTCAACCGCTACCACCTCGTCGAAGAGGTGTTCCGCGTGCAGATCCTCGCCGTCGATGACCGCCGTGAGGCCGTCCTCGCCGCCGAGCGTCAGGCGCGTGCCGAGCGTCAGGCCAAGAAGGAGGCCGCGCAGGCGGCCGCGTCCGCAGTCGAGGCGTAAGGAAAGCGAGGTGCCGAAATGGCGTCTTTCAACAAAGTCATCCTGATGGGCAACCTGACCCGCGATCCCGAGGTTCTCGCCACGGGCGCGACGGGGATGAAGGTGGCTCGGTTGCGTCTCGCCGTGAGCGAGCGCCGCAAGGACCGCAACGGTCAGCTTCAGGAGTTCCCGGTTTACGTCGATGTTGACGCCTGGGACAAGCTTGCCGAACTCTGCGGCCAGTATCTCCTGAAGGGCAGCTCCATCCTCGTGGACGGGCGGCTTCAGATGGATAGCTGGGAGAAGGACGGCGTCAAGCACCAGAAGCTCAAAGTCAGAGCCCAGACGATCAAGTTCCTCCCGCGTGGCGATCGGCTCGCCGGCGCGTCGGCGCGTGCCGCCGAAGCGCCTGCCCAGCCCGTGCAGAACTCGGTCGAAGACGACTCCGACATTCCGTTCTAATTCAATCAACTTAAAGGAAAACCAAAATGGCTTTCAAGAAATCCAACAGCTCCGCCGGCGAGGAGTTCGCCGCGCGCAAGCGTCCGCCGCTCGGCAAGGGCGACCAGATCGATGTCAATGACATCGAGACGCTCAAGTACTACATCACCGATTACGGCAAGATCCTGCCCGCACGCATCACGGGGATTACCTCCGCGCAGCAGCGTCAGATCCGCCAGGGCGTCAAGCGCGCCCGTAACATGGGCCTTATGGCTTAATCTGAAGGGAGTTGACCTATGCAGATTGAAGTCATGCTCATGGATAACGTGAAGAAGCTCGGCAAGGCCGGCGATCTCGTCAAGGTCGCGGCCGGTTATGCCCGTAACTGCCTCTTCCCGAAAGGTCTTGCCGCCGTCGCGACGGAAGCCGCGAAGCGTCGTCTTAAGAAACTCGAGGCCGAGCGCGCGCTCAAGGCCGCCGAGGAGAAGAAGGCGGCGCTCGAGGTTGCCAAGAAACTGGAGAAGCTGGAGCTCACCGTCTCGGCCCACACGACCGACGGCAAGAAGCTTTACGGTTCGGTGGGTATCAGCGACCTCATCGCCGCCATCGAGGCGAACCGCGGCATCAAGCTCGAGCGCAGCCAGATCGATCTCAACGACGCCCTCAGGGAAGTCGGCGAGTACGAGGCGGCGATCGACCTTGGTCACGGCGTCATCGTCAAGTTCAAGATCACGATCCTGGACGAAGAGGCCCCGGCGGCCTGAGCGTCGCGGGAGTGAGACGACAAGCGGGCTGTCTGCTTCGTGCGGGCGGCCCGCCTTGTTTTGCCGATACCCCCCCCTTGCGCTCCTGCCCATAAATGTAGTATAATAGCACCATCAACAAACCTAAGGAGTTTCAAATCATGGCAGGAAAGCTTGAAGATCGCGTTAAAGACATTATCGTCGAGCAGCTTGGCGTCAATGCCGAGCAGGTGACTACGGAGGCCTCGTTCATTGACGACCTCGGCGCCGATTCGCTCGACTCGGTCGAATTGATCATGGCGTTCGAAGAGGAGTTCGGCGCGGCGATTCCGGAAGAGGACGCTGAAAAGCTCACCACGGTCGGCAAGGTCGTTGAGTACCTGAAGTCGAAGGGCTACGGTGACGACGGCGCGGCGCAGTAATTCGACAGTCGAAAGTTCGATTGGCAACGGGCACGGATCGCAGGATCGGTGCCCGTTTTCCTTTCCTGATTTTCTGGCCTTAAAATTTTTTTAAAATACCCCCTTGCATTCCGTCCTGAAAATGTGATATACTATCTCTCGTTTTCCGATGCGAGGATAACTCAGTTGGTAGAGTGCCACCTTGCCAAGGTGGTTGTCGCGGGTTCGAGTCCCGTTCCTCGCTCCAGAAAACCAAGGTGAATGGGGGCGTAGCTCAGCTGGTAGAGCAAGTGACTCTTAATCACTGGGTCCAGGGTTCGAATCCCTGCGCCCCTACCATTCAAACCGACGTGGCTAGGTAGCTCAGTTGGTAGAGCAGCGGACTGAAAATCCGCGTGTCGCCGGTTCGATCCCGGCCTTGGCCACCAGATTTTAGTCAGTTTAGGTTGTTCGGGATATGGTATAATAGCGCCATGAAGACGAACTATTTGCCGATGGAGCGGTATTGCCGCGAATATCTTGCTTATCTGGGCACTGCCAAGACCGCGCGCCGGAGTTATGCCGAGAGCGTGCGGATGCTGCGCAAGCACGGTTTTCGGGAACTCGACGAGTTTAAGGTCCTGAAACCTGGCGATCGCGTCTATCGCGGTTACGAGGACCGTACCGTCCTTGCCGCCGTCATCGGCCGCAAGCGCGTCGCCGAGGCGGGGCTCAAGGTCGTGGGCGGCCATACCGATGCGCCGCGGCTGGATCTGAAGCCCCGTCCGCTTTATGAGAAGGGCGGCTATGTCTATTTCGACTGCCACATCTACGGCGGCATCAAGAAGTACCAGTGGCTTGTTCTGCCGCTTGCCCTCTACGGCGTCGTCGTCCGCAAGGACGGGAAGAAGGTGGAGATCGCCGTCGGCGACGGTCCCGGCGATCCCGTCTTCATGATCAGCGACATCCTGCCGCATCTCGGGCGCGATCAGGAGAAGAAGACGATGGCCGAGTTCTTCCCCGCCGAAGACCTCGACGTCGTCGCGTGGACCACGGGGGCGAAGGACGGGAAGAAGGAGACGGCGAAGTCGAAGCTCGTTGAGTTCCTGAAGAAGCAGTACCGCATCGACGAAGAGGATCTCCTTTCCGCCGAGCTGGAGATCGTTCCCGCCGGGCTGCCGCGCGAGGTCGGTTTCGACCGTGCGCTTATCGCCGGCTACGGCCACGACGACCGCGTCTGCTCGTTCGCCGCGCTTAAGGCGCTGCTCGATTCGGCCGCCGGAATCCCCGAGAAGACCGCGGCGATGCTGATGTGCGACAAGGAGGAGATCGGCTCGATGGGCTCCACGGGCATGCAGAGTTCGTTCTTCGAGAACACCGTCGCCGAGCTGATCGAGCGGCAGGAGAAGAATGCACGCGACATTCTCGTGCGGCGGGCGCTGGAGCGCTCCTCGATGCTTTCCGCCGACGTCACCGCCACCGCCGATCCGCATTTCCCCGATGTCGATTCGACGGGCAACGCGGCGAAGTTCCACCACGGTCCCGTCGCCTCCAAGTACACCGGCGGCACTTCCAAGGGCGGCGCGAGCGATGCGAGCCCCGAATTCGTCGCCACGATCCGCAAGATCATGGACGAGGGGAAGGTGACGTGGCAGATGGCCGAGCTCGGCAAGATGGAGAAGGGCGGCGGCGGCACTATTTCGCAGTACATGGCGCGCTTCGGGATGCGGGTCCTCGATATGGGTACGCCGCTCTGGAACATGCATGCGCCGTGGGAACTGGCGTCGAAGTTCGACTGCTATCAGACCTATTGCGCCTATTCGGCCTATTTTCGGAGCAAGGAAGGATGATTTCCGCGCGCACGCTCGTCGTCCGGGTCGGGTTGGCGGTGTTGGCGGCGGGCTGCGCGGCATCCGGCTTCGCGGCGCAGGAGAAGCGCCCTTGGACGGCGACGCTGATGGTTTCGCCCAAGCCGGGCGTCTCCCGGACGACGCGGAGCGGCAACCGGGACGGGCTTCGCAACTGGAACCGGCCGAATGCCGACCGCGCGTGGAACGACGGCCGCACCGAGACGAAGACGATCGACCGCAGCATGAAGTGGGAGGCGGTGGTGCGTTTTCGCGGCAAGGAACTGCCGCAGAAGGCGGAACTCGCCCTCACCTATGTCGGCTATCGCGGCAAGGAGACGGTGCCGGTGATCTTCAAACAGGAGAAGCGGGCCGTGACGCTTAGCGAGACGGGGCGGGCGGTGGTGGAGTTCGAGTCGCCGGTCTCCCGCCTCACGAAGACGCGCACCTCGTCCTCGTCGGGCAATTACGGCGGATTCGTTTCGTCGCGTTCGCAGGTGCGCGGCGAGCGGATCGTGGGGTGTATCGCGCAGCTGTACGCGGACGGGGAGCTGGTGAAGGCCTATGCGTCCGATTCGCGTTGGGAGCAGGCGGCGAAGACCGGCCCGATTACGTCCGCCACCTTGAATCCGCCGCGTTCGAATCGGCTGTAGCGGCTTGTATTGGCAACGATGGTTTTGCTATAATGCGAATATGAACACCAGACTGCTCTGCTTGGCGGCCGTAGTGGCCGCGAGTTGTTGCCTCGGTGCAACAGATGTCAACAAGGTGACCGTGGGTGAAGGCGAAGAGGCCAAGACCTACGAGCTTTCTACGATGGAGGGCGCCAGGGCGTATGTCGACGCATACGCCGATAACGTGCAGGCGGATAAGGAGTTCAAGGCGCACGAGGCGGCGGCGCTGGCGACGATCCACGCCGAGAACCGCTGCTTCGGCACTTGGTGGGCGATTCTGCCGCCGCTGATCGCGATTTTCCTCGCGCTCATCACGAAGGAGGTCTATTCGTCGCTTTTCATCGGCATCGTCTCGGGCGGTCTCCTTTATTCCGGCTTTGCCTTTGAAGGGACGCTGACGCACGTGATGCAGAAGGGCTTCATCAGTTCAATCGCCGACGGTTACAATATCGGCATTCTCCTCTTCCTCGTGCTCTTGGGGTCGCTCGTCGCGATGATGAACAAGACCGGTGCGTCCGCGGCGTTCGGGCGCTGGGCAGAGACGCACATCAAGAGCCGCGTCGGGGCGCAGGTCGCGACGATCGTTCTCGGCATCCTCATCTTCGTCGACGACTACTTCAACTGCCTCACGGTCGGCAGCGTCATGCGTCCGGTGACGGACGCGAAGAAGGTGTCGCGCGCGAAACTTTCGTACCTCATCGACGCGACGGCGGCGCCGATCTGCATCATCGCGCCGATCTCCAGCTGGGCGGCGGCGGTCGCGGGCTTCGCGAAAGGCGCGGGCGCGGAGAGCGGCTTTTCGCTCTTCATCAGCGCGATACCCTATAACTTCTATGCGATTCTGACGATCATCACGATGTTCTTCTTCGCGATCACGAAATTCGATTTCGGTCCGATGCGCAAGCACGAGAGCACGACGATGTCGGGGATGCCCGACCTCGGGGCGATCGAGGGCGCGACGGAGGTGCTCACGCAGAACGAGCGCGGCAAGGTGATTGACCTCATCATTCCGGTGCTGGTGCTGATCGTCTGCTGTATGATCGGCATGATCTACTCGGGCGGCTATTTCGGAGCCGATAAGCCGGGCTTCGTCAAGGCGTTCTCCGACTCGGACGCATCGGTCGGTCTGGCGCTCGGCTCGATCGTCGCGATCGTCTTTGCGGTAATCTTCTATCTCTGCCGCCGCGTGATCAGCTTCCGCGACTGCATGGAGGCGTTCCCGGAGGGCTTCAAGGCGATGGTGCCGGCGATCATGATCCTCTGCTGCGCGTGGACGCTGAAGACGATGACCGACTCGCTCGGCGCGAAGGTCTTCATCTCCGACCTCATCAACGGTCCGGCGGCGGGGCTTTGGAACTTCCTGCCGGCGATCATCTTCGTGATTGCGATCATCCTCGCGTTCTCGACCGGCACGAGCTGGGGCACGTTCGGCATCTTGATCCCGATCGTCCTCGCGGCGATTCCCGGGAGCTCGATGACGATCGTCGCGGTGTCGGCCTGCATGGCGGGCGCGGTCTGCGGCGACCACTGCTCGCCGATTTCCGATACGACGATCATGGCGTCCGCCGGCGCGCAGTGCAACCACGTCACCCACGTCAATACGCAGCTCCCGTACGCGCTTCTCGTCGCGGCCGTCTCGTTCGTCGCCTACGCGCTCGCCCCGTTCGTCGGGACGGCGTGGATCGCGCTGCCGGTGGCCATCATCCTGATGCTGGCGACGCTCTTTTTCCTGAAGCTCGTCCTGCGTGGACCGTTCGGCAAGGACATGGACGAGGCCGTCGCCAGCAAGAGCCGGCAGCTTTTCGAGGGCAACAGGCAATGAGCGAGCAGGATCCCAAGGCGAACGGCTGGGCGCTCGTGCCGTTCCTCGTCTTCGCGGTCTTCTACGTGGGGCTGTCGTTCTACGCGGGGCGGTGCGGGATGGAAATGCCGTGGTACAAGGTGCCGATGCCGATTGCGTTCCTCGTCGCCTCGGCGGTGGCGGTGGCGATGGGGTGGCGCCGCCGTTCGCTGGAGCGGAGTATCGACGAGTTCGCGGCGGGGATGGGAGAGACGAACATCATGATGATGTGCCTCATCTTCGTCCTCGCCGGGGCCTTCGCCACGGTTGCGAAGGGCGCGGGCGCCGTGGACGCGGTCGTTGCGATCGCGCAGGCGTTCATTCCGGCGAAGCTGATGCTTGCGGGCGTGTTCCTCGTCTCGTGCCTCATCTCGACCGCAATCGGCACCTCATGCGGGACGATTGCCGCGGTGACCCCGATAGCGCTCGGCTTCGTCGGTCCGCTCGGACTCTCGCCGGCGCTCCTCATGGGCGCAGTTGTCGGCGGGGCGATGTTCGGCGACAACCTCTCGATGATCTCCGACACGACCATCGCGGCGACGCGCACGCAGGAAGTCAGGATGAAGGACAAGTTCCTGGCGAACCTCTTCATCGCGTTGCCGGCCGCGGCCGTGGCATTCGCGCTCTACGCGGCGCGCGGGGTGTCCGCCGGCGCGATGGACGTACCGGCGGTCGGCTGGCGTGAGGCGGTGCTTGCCATCCCCTATGTGCTTGTCCTGGTGATGGCACTCGTCGGGTGGAACGTGATGGCGCTCCTGTTCCTCGGGACGCTCCTCTCGGCCGTGATCGGTGCGGCGTTCGGCACGTTTGGGCTCTTCGGCGCGCTGGACCTTCTCGGCAAGGGTACGCTCGGGATGAGCGAGACGCTGATCGTCGCGATCCTCGCGGGCGGACTCTTCCGTTCGGTGCAGGCGAACGGCGGCATCCGCTGGCTTACGGCGGCGATCGGGCGGCTCGTCAGGGGTTCGCGCACCTGCGAGGCGGGGATGGCGCTGCTCGTCGGGCTCGTCAACTGCTTTACGGCCAACAACACGGTCGCGATCGTCATCGCCGGGCCGATCGCGCGCGAGTGCGCGGACCGTTTCGGCGCGTCCCGCGTCCGCATGGCCTCCGTCCTCGATACGGTCAGCTGTGTCGTGCAGGGAGTCATTCCGTACGGGGCGCAGATTTTGATCGCCCTCGGTGTCGCGAATGGGCTGGGTTGCACGGTCGATTCGTTTTCGCTGATGGTTTCGCTCTATTATCAGCCCCTGTTGGCGCTGGCAATCGTGCTGGCCGTCGTTTTTAACCTCAAGCAAGGAAAGAAGCGATGAAGAAACTGGTTTTTGCCTGCCTCGGCGCGGTATTGCTCGCCGGTTGCGGACAGTCGAACTCGAATACCCTTAAGATGATTACGGAAGCGACATTTCCGCCTTATGAGTTTCTGCGGGGGCAGGAGATCGTCGGCAGCATTGCGAAGTGGATTGCCGAGTACACCGCCGAATCGGATAAGCTCAAGGAGAAGTAAGGGGAATTTTTCGATTCGTCGATTCGTCGATTCGTCGATTGATCGATTGATTGATGGGAGCGATTCGGGCACTGGGAGGGATGATGCAGGAACTGTTAGAGGATATAGAGCTTTGCTTTATCAAGAACGGGCGGTATGATTACCTGCTGAACGGACTCGGAGTCACTTTGGAGGTGGCGCTTGCCGCGATCGTCGTGGGGCTGCTGATCGGTTTCATAGTCGCGGTCATCCGCTCCAGTCACGACAAGTACGGTTACTTCCCGGTGGCGAATCTGCTGGCGAAGGTGTACCTCACGGTGATCCGCGGCACGCCGATGGTGGTGCAGCTTCTGATCACCTACTACATCATCCTCCGCTCCGTCGATTCGAAGGTGCTGATTGCGATCCTTGCCTTCGGCATCAACTCGGGCGCGTATCAGGCGGAGATTATCCGCGCCGGCATCACGTCGATCGATCCCGGTCAGATGGAGGCGGGCCGGGCGCTGGGGCTTTCGTATTGGCGCACCTTGCTCCGCATCATCCTGCCGCAGGCGATTCGGAACGTGCTGCCGGCCCTCGGCAACGAGTTCATCGTCCTCATGAAGGACACCTCGATCGTCGGCTACATCGCCCTCATCGACCTCGCGAAGGGCGGCGACATCATCCGCAGCCAGACGTATTCGGTGTATCTCCCGTACCTGACGGTCGCGGCGATCTATCTCGTTTTGGTGATGACGTTTACCGGGCTTCTCGGGAAGCTCGAGCGTCACCTCCGCAATACGGGCGCGGAGGTCGTCCACAACGACTCGTAAGGGAAGGGGAACTGGCATGATCAGCGTTTCCAATCTCAAGAAGACTTTCAACGGCGTCGAGGTCCTGAGGGACGTGAATGCCGAGATCGGTAATGGCGAGATCGTCGCGATCATCGGTCCGTCGGGAGCGGGCAAGTCGACGTTCCTCCGGTGCCTCAACCGGCTGGAGACGCCGGACGCCGGGTCGATTGTCATCGACGGCGTTGACGTGACCGACCCGAAGGCGGATCTCTCATCGGTCCGCCGCAAGATGGGCATGGTCTTCCAGAACTTCAACCTCTTCGGCAACCTGACCGTGGTCGGCAACATCATGGCGGCGCAGTGCGATCTCCTTGGGATATCGAAGGATGCCGCGAAGAAGAAGGCGATGGGACTTCTCGGCCGTGTCGGCCTCGCGAACAAGGCGGATGCGCTCCCCGACGAGCTTTCGGGCGGACAGAAGCAGCGCGTTGCCATCGCCCGGGCCCTGGCGATGGATCCGAGGATACTGCTTTTCGACGAGCCGACGTCCGCGCTCGATCCGACGATGGTCGGCGAGGTGTTGGCGGTCATCAAGGACCTCGTGAAGACCGGCATGACGATGCTGGTCGTCACGCATGAGATGAGCTTCGCTCGTGACGTCTCGACGCGCGTATTCTACATGGACGAGGGCGCCATCTACGAAGATGGGGCTCCGGACGATGTCTTCAATCATCCGAAGAAGCCGAAGACGGTCGAGTTCGTCGGACAGGTATGCCTCAAGCAGGCGCGGGACATCGTACGCGTCCTGCGCGAGAGCATTCTCGAAGACGGTCGGGTAGATGATGTCGAGGCCGAGCTCCTCCGTCGCCTGGCCGCGTCGTTCGCCAGAATGGGTGATGCGAAGGCCTCCCGCTATGTTGGCATCCTCGGAAAGATGCTCGCTGACGGTGTGATCAGTGACGAGGAATCGAAGCGGATAACCCGCATCCTGAGCCGCCTGTAGTTTGCACGTCATGCGAGCGCTGGAAACTCTGACTTTGGCAGACCGGGCTGCGAAGATCCCGCCGCCTCGCATTGCGGTGCGGCATGGCAAGTGAGGGCTGATTTTTGGTACAATATGACGTCATGAACGAAGTTTTACTGAAAATTGAAGGGCTGCGGAAGGCGTTCGGGAACCTGCAGGTCCTGAAAGGGCTGACGACGACCATCAAGAAGGGCGAGGTCGTGGTGATGATCGGTCCGTCGGGAGGCGGCAAGTCGACGTTCCTGAGGTGCATGAACCTCCTGGAGCAGCCGACCGAGGGTTCGATCGTCTTTGACGGCATCGACATCGTTACGGCCGACGAGAAGACGAAGAACGCGGTCCGCAGCGAGATGGGGATGGTCTTCCAGCATTTCAATCTCTTCCCGCACCTGACGATCCTCGACAACATCACGCTCGCGCCGCGGCTGGTGAGGGGGCAGGATCGCGCGACGGCCGAACGGAAGGCGATGGAGCTTTTGGCGCGCGTCGGGCTTCAGGAGAAGGCGAAGGCCTATCCGCAGCAGCTCTCGGGCGGGCAGAAGCAGCGCGTCGCCATCGTCCGCTCCCTCGCAATGGAGCCGAAGGTGATGCTCTTCGACGAGCCGACCTCGGCGCTCGATCCGGAGATGGTCGGCGAGGTGCTGGACGTGATGAAGGATCTCGCGAAGAACGGCATGACGATGGTCGTCGTCACGCACGAGATGCGCTTTGCGCGCGACGTGGCGGGCCGCGTCCTCTTCCTTGTGGGAGGGCGCATCGCCGAGGAGGGGACGCCGCAGGAGGTCTTCGGCAACCCGAAGTGCGACCGCCTCAAGGAGTTTCTCGGCAAGGTCGAGGTTGCGAGCATGCGCAAGGACATCCTCGCGGACGGCAAGATCGACCTGGACGAGGCGAAGCGCCTTCTCGCGACGCTGAACCGCTTCAAGGGCAACGCCGACGCAACGTCCGCCCTGCGCCTCGCGCTCGAGGGTGCGCTTGCCGACGGACAGGTCACCGCCGAGGAATCCGCGGCGCTCAGGCAACTTCTGGAGGGCATAAAATGACGAAACGACTTTCACTCGTGGCTTTTTCGCTTTTCCTTTTTCCTTTCTCCTTGCTCTGCGGCTGTTCGCAGCGTTCGACGCTGACGGACGGAAGGTTCGTCGTCGGCTTCGACGCGGACTTTCCGCCCTACGGCTACAAGGAGGGCGCGGAGTACAAGGGCTTCGACCTCGACCTCGCACGCGAGGTCTGCGCGAAGCGCGGCTGGACGTTCGTCGCCAATCCCATCAACTGGGACGCGAAGGACATGGAGCTTAATTCCGGCGCGATCGACTGCATCTGGAACGGCTTTACGATGCAGGGCCGTGAGGACGCCTACACCTGGAGCTCGGCCTATGTGGACAATTCGCAAGTGGTGCTGGTGAAGGCGGGCTCGTCCATCAAGTCGCTCGTGGACCTCGCCGGCAAGACCGTCGGCGTCCAGACCGATACGCCCGTTCAGAAGGCGCTCTCGGGGCAGGACAACGAGAACCTCGACGTCGTGAACCTCGGCAAGACCTTCAAGTCGCTTGTCATCGAGCCGAACTACAACCAGGCCGTGAACGAGCTCAACGCAGGGGCGGTGGACGCGGTCGCGATGGACGTCGGAGTCGCGAAGAAGAAGATGGCGGACCTCCCCGGCAGATTCGAGATTCTCGCGGAGGTCGTCATGACCGAGACCTACGGCATCGGCTTCAAGCTCGGCAACGCCGAGCTCAGGGACCGGGTCGAGGAGACGCTGAGGGAACTCGCTGATGACGGGACCATGAAGGTTCTCGCCGGCAAGTACGGGATCGAGGAAGCGTCGCTGATTCTCTGGAAGAAATAGGTTTATGGACTTCGCCCAGATGATTGTCGATTTGCTCGGCGGGCTTGCCGTCAGCGTGGAGATATTCGTCTTCACGCTCCTGATCGCGCTGCCGCTCGGATTCCTGATCGCCTTCGGGAGGATGTCCGGGAAGGTCGCGGTATCGGCGCTCTTCCGCGGCTTCATCTCGATTGTGCGCGGTACGCCGCTGATGCTGCAGATCATGTTCATCTACTTTTCGCCTTACATGTTCTTCGGGCTGCCGCTCTCGAACTATCCGCGGCTCCTGGCGACGGTGCTTGCGTTTTCACTTAACTACGCTGCGTATTTCGCGGAAATCTACCGCGGCGGAATCCTTTCGATTGACCGCGGGCAGACGGAGGCGGCGGTGGCGCTCGGGATGCCTAAGAGGATGTGCTTCATGCGCATCATCCTGCCGCAGGTCGTCAACCGCGTCATCCCCGCGATCGGCAACGAGGTGATCACGCTCGTGAAGGACACTTCGCTCGCCTTCACCATCGCCGTTACGGAGATGTTTACGATTGCGAAGCAGCTCTCGTCCGCCAACACCACGATGGCGCCGCTCGTCGCGGCGGGCGTTTTCTACTACCTCTTCAACTTCGTTGTGGCGTGGGGCATGGAGCGCATCGAAAAGCGGCTTTCCTACTATGATTGAGCTTCTCCTCTGCACGCTCATCTGGGGGGCGTCGTTCATCGCGCAGAAGACGGGGGCAGATCACTTCGGCCCCTTTACGATCAACTGCTACCGCAACCTCATGGCGGGCGTCTTCCTCTGGGGGTGCGTCGCCGCGCGCGACCGTTTCGCCTTCCGCGTGAGACCCGAGCTTGGCGCGACGCGCCCCAAGGGGGGCTGGACGCGCGCCGCAGTCGTCGGCGGGGCGCTGAGCGGACTCAGCGTCTTTGCGGCGGAACTCGCGCAGCAGCTTGGCATCGAGCATACGACGCCGGGCGTCTCGGCGTTTCTGACCGCAAACTACGTGCTGCTCGTCCCCGTCTTCGGCATCGTGTTCGGCCGCCGCGCCGGGCTCTCCGTCTGGGGCGGCGTCGCTCTCGCGCTTATCGGAACCTTTTTCATCTGCTTTACGGCAGAGGACTTGCGGCGGGAGACGCTGGACCTGGGGACGGGGGAGGCGTGGACGCTCCTCTGCGCGGCGCTTTTTGCCGTGCAGATCATGGTGGTGGATCGGTTTGCGCGGGACTGCGACATGCTGCGGTTCTCGATGGTGCAGATGACGGTTGCCGGGCTCGTGGCCCTGCCGTTCGTCTTCCTGCCGAGCGAGCTTGAGCGGACGAGCTGGGGCGATTTCGCCGCGGGGCTGCCTGCGCTCGTTTTCCTCGGGGTCTTCTCCAGCGGCGTCGCCTACCCCCTGCAGAACCTCGGTCAGGCGAAGGTTTCTGCGGCGCTTGCCTCGATCGTCATGAGCATGGAGGGCGTCTTCGCGGTGCTCTTCGGCTGGCTGATTCTCGGGGACGTCCTTTCGGTACGGCAGCTCCTCGGCTGTGCGCTCGTCTTCGGCGCCGTCATCCTTTCCCAGGTCTTCAATCGGTCGGACGCGAAAAATTTGGTATAATGTCGGTCAAGATGAAAACCGAATTGATGGCTTTGGCGTGTGCGGCGCTGCTGGTGGGATGCGGGAAGGACGATGGTGCGCTTCGCATGGTGACGGAAGCGTCCTATCCGCCCTACGAGTTCTTGCGCGGACGCGAGGTCGTCGGCGTGGACGTGGAGGTCTGCCGCGCGATCGCGGCAGGGCTCGGAAAGCCGTTTCTGGTCGTCAACGTTGACTTTGACGCGGTGATCGCGTCCGTCGTCTCCGGAAAGGCCGACCTCGCCGCGGCGGGGCTCACCATCACCGAGGACCGCCGGCGCAGCGTCGATTTCTCCGAGCCCTACCTGACGACGGGGATCGTCGTCATCTACCGGAAGGACAGCCCGGTTCTCTCGGGCGCCGCCTGCAAGGGGAAGCGCGTCGGCGTGCAGGGCGGCACGACGTCCGACGAGTACGTGGTGAACGAGCTGCACGAGGAGCCGGAGCGCTTCCGGTCGAACGCGGAGGCCGTGGTGGCGCTGAAGGGCGGGCGCTGCGACGCCGTGATCTGCGACCAGGTGCTGGCGCGGAACTGCATCCGGGGCATGCCGGAACTCGCGCTCTCCGGCCTCATTACGACGGAGTCGTATGCGATTGCGGTCCGGAAGGGGCGTAAGGACCTTCTTGCGGCGGTTAACGCGACGCTGCGGGAGCTGAAGTCCGACGGGCGCCTGGACCGCTGGCTGGAGGAGTACGGCGCCGAGGCGGACCGACTGAGGGAGTGATTGGAAGTGAAGTCCTTTTCCATCTGCCGGATGAACGCCCTGCTGAGGGGGCAGGCCTTTGGCGCGGCCGGGGCCCTGGTGTGGCGCCTTTCGGACATGATCGTCGCGGGGAACATCGTCGGCGTGGATGCGCTCGCCGGCATCGCCGCGACGATCCCCGTGTTCATCGGCGCGCAGTTCCTGGCGAAGATGGTGTATTGCGGCGCCGGTTACCTGTTTGCGAAACGGCAGGGCGAATTCGAGCCGGAAAAGGCCCGCGAGGTCGTGGGAACCGCCCTGGAGGCGGCGATTGTCGTCGGCGTCCTGTCGTTCCTCGCGATGTTCTTCGGACGGGATCTCTATCTGGACGCCATGGGGATCACGGGCGAGGTCCGCGTGCAGGCCGTCGCCTACTGGCGGTGGATGATGATTTTCGTCGCGCTCAATCCGTCCACGATGGCGATGTGGCGGCTTGTGTATGCGGACGGGGAGACGGTGACGACG
>JAZUHK010000005.1:0-29005 GCA_045641645.1 Kiritimatiellia bacterium | reverse complement strand
GCGACCTGGACCGAGGAGGCGAGTTTCGAGGGCTTCACGGACGCGGGCACCAACAAGGTGTGGTACGCGGTCGAGGCGGCAAACTACCTCTCCGTCACCAACTACGCATATGTGACGATCAATCCGCTCGCGATTACGGTGGCGCCCGACGCGGGCCAGGAGAAGACCGCTGGTGAGGCCTACACGATCACCTTCACGACGAACGTGACGATGATCGGCACCGATCACTTCACGGGTGCGCTTGCGCCCGAGAACGACACGCCCGGCACGCAGGACATCGTCCTCGGCACGCTTGCGATCGACGATGGTAACGACGGCAAGAACTACGAGATCACGTTGGCCTCCGAGGCGATCACGGTCAAGGCGGCCGTCATCACGATCACGATTGAGGCGGGCGCGGGCGTTTCGGACGTGTCGACGAACGACGTCTCGGTCATTGGCGAACTCAAGCTGCCGCCGGAGACGACGGAAGTCACACTGACGCTCGCGGCGACGAACGCGACGGGGCTGGCGATGACGATTCCGGTCTTCAAGGTGACCACGAACGGCTTCAAGACTGTCACGGCGAAGACCGCGACCTACGCGATTGAGGACGGCGATACGCTGCTCTTCACGGCCGAGGAGGCCAAGGTCGATGATCCGGATGTCAAGCCCGAGGAGACCAAGCAGGCCATCATCGATGCGATCGACGAGAAGAATAAGGAAGAAGTGACCGAGAAGCTCGAAGCGATTATCGATACTTCCGATACTCCTGCCGACGACAAGGTCTCGGCCAAGGAGATGGCGGAGTGGATTACCGACAAGGAGATTAAGTCGTCCGATATGAAGGACAGTGACTACTTGGTTGCGTCGGTGAAGCTTGATACGGACAAGCCGATTGTCTCGGGCGATAAGCTCAACATTCTGAATCCGACTGGCGAAGTTGAAACTGCGGCTTTGAGCTTCAATGTTTCGCTTGGCGAAAAGGATATTACCGAGCCGTCGGAAAAGGTGGTGGAAGTCGAAGGACAGGATCCGACCGGCGGGGTGGTCGCGGTTAGTGTCGCGTATGATCCCACGACGGGTCAGTTGCAGATGACGCCTGAGGACCCTGCGGTCAACAATTACATCGCTAAGGTCAAGATTTCGTCTGACGACGGCACGGATTCCATTTCGGCGGAGCTCGGCATCCTCACGAAGGAGCCGCCTAGGGACGATAGCGCGGCGGACAAGTCCTCGCGCGAACTGGTGGCGGTGCCGTGGGAGTCGTTCGGCTCGGGCGATATCTCGGTGGCGGAATTCCTGGTTACCGACAACCTTGACGAGGGGACGAAGCTCTATAGCTTTGTGTCCCAGGAAGTCGGCTACTATGCGTGGGAACTGAACGCGAATAAGGCCTGGGATACGATTAAGACCTATAAGATCGAGGATGGCGAACTTAAGGAGGTTCAGGAGTCGCCGACCCCGGCCGATGCGAAGATCAAGTACGGTACAGCCGTGTGGATTGAGCGCGAGGACGCCACTAAGCCGCTCGTCTTCATCGGCAAGCCGGTGGCGAAAGCGGAGGTGGAGATCAGCGAAAAGGGTGCGCAGCTCGTTTCGGCGTGGGGCCTTACCAAGCTTAACCTCGATACGGCGATTACCGAGCCGGGCGCGAAGGACTACATCGTCCTTCCGCAGGCGAGTGGCAATCCTCGCACCTATCAGCGTGACGCGAATACGAAGAAGTGGTATTACGAATCTTCCGAAAAGGTGGGTAAGGTCACCAAGAAGATCAAGAAGTTCGATGATGCGACCATTCCGTTCGGCAGCGGCTTCTGGTACAACAAGGTCTCCGATACGCCGGCGAAGGTTACGATCAAGCTCGGGAAGTAAGTGACATTAAAGGAAAGGATACGAACGATGAAGATGATGAAGAATATGGTTCTGGCGGCAGTTACGCTTGGCGTCTCGCTGGCTTTCGCGGATGTCTCCAATTACTTTTATTGGGGAATTGACGCGAGTATGCCCGACTTCGACTATGCGGTGCTTACCTGGACGCTTGAAAACGGTACCTCAGGTTACGCCTCTGACGCCGCAGGCGATTCAGGAGACATCTACTTCGGGATGGAGAAGGGCGCGGAAGGCGGCATGCTTGCTCAGATCGGCTCGGGCAACTTAGCGGGTTCCTCTTATTCGGTCGAGCTTTTTGACGCCAGTGATAACAGCATTTACCAGAGCGAGGCGTTCGCCTATGCGGCGATTGCCGGCTCGGGCAATTTCTTCTATACGGATATGGATCCCAATCTCATCGGCACTACGCCCTACCTCTTCTCGACCGGTGCGGTGCCGGAGCCGACGAGCGGGCTCTTGATGTTGGTGGGGCTCGGCGCCATGGCGCTTAAGCGCCGGCGCGCGAAGAAGGCGTAAATGTTTTAAAACACACTAAGGGAGATAAACCATGAAAAAAGCATTTTTGACGGTTGCCTTGCTGGCGGCGGGAGTTTGCTTCGGCGCGGCTGATGACCTGCTGCTCACCTTCTCCACGAAGGGTCCCGACCGGTATATGGACGGCAAGAAGGTGCTGGATGGCGAAATCTACGCCCTCGTCTGGACGAAGGCGGGCGCGACCTTCGGCGGCTTCGCCGCAGACGGCACGCTCCTCTCGGCGGACGACAAGCTCATCGTCGCCGCGCCGATCGCCAAGCAGGGCCATTGCCCGACGACGCTCTTCGAGATTGCCGCGGCTGATGCCGGTTCCTACAAGGACGGCACCTTCGGGCTGTATCTCGTTGATACGCGCATCAAGGATGCGAAGGGCAAGGCGATCGTCGGCGGCTTCAAGGCGGGTGCGACGGTGGTCAATGCCGTGGGCAAGGCGGCGGACGGCCTTTTTGCCTCGGCGAGCCAGTCCGTTGCCGCCGCACCGGTGGCGCTGGCGACGGTGGGCGTCTATTCGCAGCTCGAGACCCCCACGATTACGGCGATGGAGGTGAAGGGCGCGAAGATTGTGCTTACCGTCGAGGGGATGAGCGACGCGGCCGATTACTTCGTTGTTCCCGGCGAGACGCCGACGAAATTCCTGCCGGCGCTCGATGTCCACCGCAAGGGCGATACCTTTAAATTCGATGCGCCTGAGAACGCCTCCTTCTTCAAGATCATCGGTGCGCACACGCAGTTTGAAGAATGAAGCTCGGCTATCATATTCGGTACCTGAAGACGACGGTCACCTTGGTGGCCGCCGTCCTGTATTGGGTTCTGGCGCCCGCGTGGTGCGCACCAGGCGTGGGGCTTCATCGGGCGGCGCTGGCGCTCGGGGCGTATGGCTCCAACGAGGTGGTGCGCGGCTCGCTGTGGAGCAGTATTGTCAAGCTGATCGGCTGGCACGCTGGGGCCATTGGATTCGTCTCCATCGCCTTCGGGGCGGTCTGTGTGGCGTTGCTCGCCAAATTCGCGAGTGACCTCATCTATTCCGCCATCGTCTATACGAAGCTCAAGAAGTCCCAGTCCTCCGCGCGTTATTCGGGCATTCGCTCCTATGCAGTGGTCATCTTTATCGCGGCATTTGTGCTGACGCCGGGGCTGCTCCTCGCGGCGACGCGCGTAGGCCCGCTAATGACGGCGCTCGCGCTCCTCTTGGGCGGGTTCGTCATTCTGGCGCATATCATCATCTTCCCCGGTAGAGGCCTTGTCGGCGAGCTGATGGCGAAGCGGTATCGCGTCTTTGCCGCGCTCATCCTGTTGGCGGCGGGCGCGTGGGAGTTTCTCGCGATGGGGCGTGGCGTGCGGTTGCAGACGATCATTCCGCTCGTGTGGTTCGGCGTCTTGGGACTGTTGCCGCTGATGGCGCTCCGGACTCTGGTGCGTTACGGGCGGCTCGTTCACAGCCGCCATCTGCTCTGCTTCCTGGGGATCTGGGTCTTCTTCATTTCCCTGAGCGGTCTCCAGTCGTACTTTTCCTTCGCCCGCGGGCAGGCGGCGAATCGCATCGTGAAGGGAATCGTGGCTGACGCGGAGGGTTGCGAGGCCATTGTGGCCGAAGACGCCCTCTACGACATGATCCTCTTCATGCGTCCGCGCGAACAGCGCGTCATTTCGCTCGAATGGAGTCGCGACGCACGCCTACGCGCGGAGTTGGTCAAGTGGATCAAGGGCGCGAAGCTGCAGAATCTCGTGTGGGCGGCGGAAATCGGTCCGCGTACGCTGGTGGACGAGTGGATGCGCCTTGACCGCGCGGAATGCCTGAAGCGCGTGAGATCCTCGGCGTATTATTTCCCGACGGTCGAACGCTGGCGTGAGGCGTGTGCGCATTTGAAGGGCATCAACCGGATGGAGCCGCTCGGCGACTATATGCGTTGGCTCGTTTCCGCGTGCGGCAACCACCTCGCCTGCCAGGCGTTGGAGGACGGGCGGAAGGAAGAGGCATGGAAGATCTTCTGGACGATCCTTAATGAAATCGACGTTCGGAACTGCACCACGATCGCCAATCTCTACGGGATGGTGAGCCGCGGTTATCCGCATACGACAGCGGAAAAGGATCTGCTCGACAAACTCAACGCCGCCGCCGTCAAGCACTACGCTTCGCCGCGCCGGCTCTTCCTCGCGGCGATGTCGGGCGGGCGGCTATATCTCGATCCGCAACAGGTTTCGCAACACCGCGAAGAGGGGTTCGAGTCGGCCTCCCGGCGGCTTACCGAGCGCGAGAAGGAGTTCGTGAAGACGGTGGCGGCGGCGCCGAACGGCGCGCTGAGCGCCGAGCGGGCGCGCGAGGCGATTCGCAAGGGCGTCTCCGAGGGGCTGGTGCGGCTTTTGCGAATCGGCCCGCAGTTGTTGCGGCTGGACATCGTGCTTAACGACTGGAAGGCGGCCGAGAAGGATGCGGGGCTTATCCTCGCTTCCGACTACCGCGACCCCGATGCGAACGGCGTGATGGGGCTGGCGCTGTATCTCCGCGGCGAATACGGCGAGGCGGAGCGTCATCTGCGGCTCGCGGTTTCGACGGGGCATGCGAATGCGGCGGCGTTCAACGATCTCGCGATGGTGCTTTTGAAGACCAATCGGGCGGCGGAGGCCGAGGAGTTCGCGATCAAGGCGGTGAAGGCGCGGCCGAACGACTGGAACTTCTGCGAGACGCTGGCGCTCGCGCTTATCCGCGCGGAGAAGCCCGAGGAGGGCGAGAGCGTTCTCAGCCGGGCGGTGGAGCTGGCGAAGGGCGCTGGCGTCGAGGAGGAGAAGATCATTCGCTTTGCGATTGATCGGGCGTGGCTGAAGCTGGCGAAGGGTGATAAGAAGGGTGCGCGGGAGGCGATGCGGGAAATATCCCGCCGTCCGGACGCAACCAATGCCATTATATCCGAGTTGCGCCTAATCGAGAAGCTTTCTCGTTAATCCCAAAACTGGTGTGATTTTTTCAAACATCAGGTGATTTTCTGGGGACAGACCCCGGATTTCTTGGGGACAGACCCCAAAATAACTCTCCCCCATTGACAATTGTGACAAAAAAACATATAATGTCACCATGAAAAATTTTAGCAGAATTGTCTTGACGGCGGCCGCATTGAGTGTGGCCGAGGTTTGGGCGAGCGGATTTGGCCTCTATGAGGCCTCGTCGCCTACTTATGCGCTGGGTGGCGCGGTCTTGGGTCGGGCGGTGGATGCCTCCGCCAACTTCTTCAATCCCGCGACCCTCTCCGATCTCACCAATATCACGGTGACGCTCGGCTTTATGACCGAACATCCGCGCGGGCGGATGAAGAGCGACTTTCCCGGCGGACATACGGCGAAGATGGATCCCGGGGTCTTTCTGCTGCCGTACTTTCATCTTGCGGTGCCGTTGCCGTGGGACTTTACCTTCGGTCTCGGGATGATGCCCGAGTATGGACTCGGATCGAAGTACGACGATAACTGGGACCTCCGCTTCAATTCGCTGGAAACGACGGTCACCTCCTTCACCCTCAACCCCAATCTCGCCTATCGCGTCACCGACGACTGGTCGGTGGGCGCGGGCATGCGTTTCCTCTTCTTCGACTTCGAGCAGTATTCGCGCCCGGCGCCGACGGTCTTGCAGCGGCTCAAGGGCGATAATGACTTCAAGGACTTCGGCTGGCAGGTGGGAACGAAATACGATCTGCTGGACAATCTCTCCCTCGGTCTCGTCTATAAGTCGAAGACGGATGTCCATGTCCGCGGCAAATCGCATCCAAGCGGCTACCGTTCGTTGCCTGATCCCTACTATTCCACTTTTGCCGCGATTGACGGCGGTGCGCGCACGAAACTCGTACTGCCGCAGTCGCTGACCTTCGGCTTGAACTGGGACATTACCGAGACCTGGCACCTCGGCGCGGCAGTCGCCTGGACGGACTGGTCAAGCGTGGGGACGCTGGACTTCAATCTCAATGGCGTGCACAAGCCCATTCATCTCGACTGGGAGGACACCTGGCGTTTCTCGCTGGCGCCGAGCTGGGATTTCGCCGAAAACTGGACCTGGCTCGGTTCGTATGTCTTCGAGACCGATTGCTGCGGCGAACAGGATTCTACCATGCTGCCGCCTTCCGAGCGGCATATGGTTTCGACGGGACTGGTCTGGCATTTTTCGGAAAATCTCGACTTCGCGCTCACCTATGGGGTTATTCTGATGGCAGGGCGGACGAGCGACTGCACCGACACCACGACCGGCGTCACTTATCGCTATTGCGCCCATCGGGCACTCTCCCACGCCGCAGGATTCACCATCACCTACCGATTCTGAACAAAATATGGTATAATAGGCGGCAATGTACTTTAAAAAGATACTGCCGCTTGTGGGGCTTGGGATGATCTTGGTATCGTCTCCGGCGTTGGGTTCGGGCTTTGCCCTTTATGAACCATCGGCTGCCGCGCACGCCCTCGGGTGTACGCGCCTCGGTAAGGCGATTGACGCCTCGGCGAACTACATCAACCCCGCGACCCTCTCCGACCTCACCAACATTACGGTGACGCTCGGCTTCGTCACCGAGCATCCACGTTGCAAGGTGCATGTGAATGACGGCGGGGAGGAAAAACTCGATCCCGGGCTCTTTTGGCTACCGCACTTCATGCTGGCGGTGCCGCTGCCGTACGGCTTCACCTTCGGCTTCGGGGGTGATGCGGAATACGGGCTCGGGACGAAGTATTCCGATAGCTGGTCGATGAACTGGTCCACGACCGAGACAACGGTGCAGGGTTATGTGCTTACGCCCAACCTCGCCTATCAGATTACGGACGATTGGTCGGTAGGCGTGGGTCTCAGGTGGCTCTACTTCGACTTTGAGCAGTATTCGATGCCGCTGGCAACCTCCGGCCAGTTGCCGGGGATGAACCTCGGGCAGCTCCGCAACCATCTCCACGGCGATAACGATTTCCGCAGCTTGGGCTGGCAGGTCGGTACCCGCTATCGGCTGTTCGACAATTTTTCCGTGGGCGCGGTCTATAAGTCCGCGATTGACGTGTCGGTGAAGGGCGAGTGCAAGACCTCCGTCAGAAGCTATAACGACCCGGTCCTGGGGGCGGTGGCGGCGAAGATGAATATGCCGATCGACATGATGCGCGCATCGGTTGCGAAGGGCGCGCTGGCGGCGAACGGAGATGCCGATGCCGACTTGACGCTGCCGCAGACGGTGATGGCCGGCTTCAACTGGGACATTACCGATACGATTCATCTCGGCACGCTCGTTTCCTGGACGGAGTGGTCGGAGCTGGATGCGCTTACCTTCCATCTGCCCGGCAACGATCGTGAGACGAAGCTCAAGTGGCATGATACTTGGCGATTCGCGATTGCGCCGAGTTGGGATTTCGCTGAGGACTGGACGTTCATGATCTCCTATACCTACGATATGGACTGCACCGACGACCATCAGGAATCAGCGATGCTGCCGCCGGCCGATCGTCATATCCTCGCCGGTGGCTTCACTTGGCGCGCGACGGACAATCTGGAGCTCACGCTCAGCTATTCCTGCATCTTCATGGACGGCGGCACAATGTCTACTAAGGATGCCGTCGGGCGCGACTGGAAGCTTGCTTCGAGCGACGGCTTCTGTCATGCAGGCGGTTTTTCCGTGACCTATCGCTTCTAACCTCCCTCAACCTCAACCTCTTATGAAATACGATAACAACCATGCTCTCCTCGAATGCTCGATTCCGGGCGTTCCCCAGAAAAGCGGCAAAGTCCGCGATGTCTTCGATCTCGGCGACAAGCTGCTGATGGTGGTCACCGACCGCATCAGCGCATTTGACGTCATCTTGCCCTGCGGCGTTCCCGACAAGGGCAAGGTCCTCAACCAGCTCTCGCTTTTCTGGATGGAGTTCTTCGGAGTCAAGAACCATCTCATCACCGCGAACGTCGACGAATACCCCAGCGAGCTTCAGCCCTACAAGGAGGACCTGCGCGGGCGCTCGATGCTGGTGAAGAAGGTGAAGATGGTCGAGGTGGAGTGCATTGCCCGCGGCTATCTCACCGGCAGCGGCTGGAAGGAATACAAGCAGGCGGGCACGGTGAACGGCGAGAAGCTGCGCGCCGGCTACGAGAACGCCTCCAAGCTGGACGAGGTGCTGTTCACGCCGACCACCAAGGCGGCGATCGGCGATCACGACGAGGCGATCAACTACGAAGAGACGAAGGCAATCGTAGGGGAGGCGACGGCGAAGCTCCTCAAAGAGGCGACGATCGGCCTATACTCGAAGGCGGCGGACTATGCGCGCGAGCGCGGCATCATCATCGCCGACACCAAGTTCGAGTTCGGCCAGGATGCGGACGGCTCGCTCATCCTCGCCGACGAGGTGTTGACGCCCGATTCGTCGCGCTTCTGGCCGGCGGAAAGCTACAAGGTGGGCGCGAATCCGCCGTCGCTCGACAAGCAGTATGTGCGCGACTATCTCGAATCGATCGGCTTCAACAAGGAGCCGCCGGGGCCGGTGCTGCCGGCGGAAGTCATCGGGAAAACCCGCGAGATCTACCTTAAGGCGTTTAAGGATCTCAGCGGCAAGGATCTGGTTTAACAGGAAAGGAAGCAGAAGATGGGTATGCTCGATCAGGTTAAGGAGGCCATGAAGATGCGCTCGGAGGCGAAGCGCATCGAGGCCGAGATCAAGAAGATTTCCGCGGAGTACGCGAACGGCGGCATCACGGTGATCGCCAAGGGCGACATGACGATCGACAAGATCGCCATCTCCCCCGAGGCGTATGACGAGGTGAAGCAGGGCAAGCCCGCGCGCTTCGAGACGATGCTCTTCAATGTCGTCAACGGCGCCTTGAAGCGCGCCCGCGAGGAGACGCAGAAGCACATGGCGGCGATGATGCAGCAGGGCGGCGGTATGGGGGGCCTCTTCGGCAAGTGATCGCCCCCGTCGAGGAGCTGGAGAAGTGCCTGGCGCGCTTGCCGGGCTTCGGGCGCCGAAGCGCGATGCGCGCGGCGCTCGCATTGGTTCGCGAGCGCGCGCGGCTGCTGGAGCCGCTCCAGTCGGCGTTGGGCGAGGCCGCGCGATCGGTGCGGTGCTGTTCGCGTTGCGGCGCGTTCACCACGGTTGTCAGGGATCCGTGCGACCTATGTACGGATGCGACGCGCGATGCGCATGCGCTTTGCGTGGTTGAGGAGCCCTCGGACATTCTTTCCATCGAGTCGTCCGGCGCCTTCCGCGGCCGTTATCACGCGCTTGGCGGCAAGCTCTCGCCGGTGCGGCATCTGGGGCCCGAGCGGCTGCGCTTCGAGGCGCTGGCGGAGCGGGTGAAGGCCGAGGGGATCACGGAGGTCCTGCTGGCGCTTTCCACCGACATGGAGGGCGATGCGACCGCCAGCTATGCCGCGGAGAAACTGGCGGCGACCGGGGTCAAGGTGACGCGCCTCGCCTTCGGATTGCCGGTCGATTCGGGCATCGCCTATTCCGATCCGCTCACCCTCCGCAGGGCCATTCTCAACCGGGTGACGACATGAAGCGCGTTCTGCTCGTTTCCGCATTCGTTGGGCTGGTGGCGGCGGCGGTGGTCGCGCAGCTCTGCCTTTCCCGCCGGCATCCCGTCGTCACCGGTCCAAGCGTTGCCGAAAGCGCTTTTTCCGCGTTCGGCGCCTTCCGTTCGATTGCCGCGGAAATCGTCTGGTTCCGCGCCGACCGGCTGCAGGAAGAGGGGCGGTATGTGGAGCTCGCGCAGCTCGCGCATACGCTGGCGCTTTCGGAGCCGCACACGCCGGAAGTGTGGAGCTATGCGGCCTGGAACCTCTCCTATAACGTGTCGGTGATGATGCCGTCGGCCGAAGACCGCTGGCGCTGGGTGAGCGCGGCGATCAAGCTACTGCGCGATGACGGGCTGAAGTACAACCCGCGTTCGGCGGAGCTGCATCGGGAACTCGCCTGGCTTTTCGAACTCAAGATCGGGCTGGACATCGATTCGATGGCCGCCACCTATCGGGCGAAATGGCGCGAGCTCGTGAAGGACGTCGAGCGCCGCGGCGCCTGGGAGGAGCTGTGGATGGATCCGTCGCTGATGGCGCGGATCGAGATGGCGTTCAACCTCGCCGACCGCGCCGACCCGTTCTATTCCGCCATCTACTGGGCCTATCGCGGCACTACGATTCCAGACCGTCGCCAACAGCCGTTTCTGCGGGAGATCCTGCGCCAGGCGATTACGCTTTACTTCCGCAATCACCCGGGGGAGGCGCCACGTGGCTGAGGTCCGCTTCGAGCATGTCGGCAAGATCTATCAGCGCGGCGAAAGCGCCGCCGTCGCCGATTTCAACCTGACGGTCGCCGACGGCGAGTTCCTGGTGCTGGTGGGGCCCTCGGGTTGCGGCAAGTCCACTTCGCTCAGGATGGTGGCGGGGTTGGAGACGCCCACGAGCGGGCGGATTTTCATCGGCGACGAGGAGGTGACTGCGCTTGCGCCGAAGGATCGCGATATCGCGATGGTCTTCCAGAATTATGCGCTTTATCCGCATATGACGGTGAAGGAGAACCTCTCCTTCGCGCTCCGGCTTCGGCACTTGCCGAAAGCGGAGATCGAGCGGCGCGTCGCGGCGGCGGCGGAGGCGCGGGGGCTCAAGCCCTATCTTCAGCGGCTCCCGAAGGCGCTCTCGGGCGGCCAGCGCCAGCGCGTGGCGCTGGGGCGGGCGATCGTGCGCGAGCCGGCGGGCTTCCTCTTCCCCGAGCCGCCTTCCAATCTGGACGCGAAGATGCGCGTCGAGATGCGTTCGGAGATTATCCGGCTCCATCACCGCCTCGGCTCCACGATGATCTACGTCACGCACGATCAGACCGAGGCGATGACGATGGGCGAGCGGATCGTGGTGATGAACGGCGGGCGGATCCAGCAGGTGGCGCCGCCGCTGGAGGTTTACGAGCATCCGGCCAATCCCTTTGTTGCCGGCTTCATCGGGACTCCGCCGATGAATCTCTTCCCCGGAACGCTGTTCGGGCGCGGGGAGGAGCTGGTGGGCATTCGCCCCGAGCATCTGTCGCTGGCCGCGGAAGGGGCGCTTACGGCGGTGGTCGATTTCTCCGAGCCGCTTGGTTCCGAGACGCTTGTCCATGTGAAGGCCGGAACCGAGGCCTTCGTCGTGCGGATGCCGGGGTTCTGTCCGGTTCGGCCGGGGGCGCAGGTGCGCGTAAAGGCCGATCTTTCCCGCCTCGTTACCTTTGGAGCGGTGCCGGTCGCCGCACGCGAGGGTTGAGTTTTTTTGAACACGGTTGAACAGAGTGCATTACATATGGTACAATGTGGTATCATTTCTTGTGGAGGGAACTATGATTAAGCATGCGTTTCGCTTGGTTGCGGCGGTGGCCGTCGCAGCGGTTGCTGGTTTTGCCTGGGCGGCTCCGAAGGATCTCGCATCTCAATTCGAGGAGGCCTATAAACGGGGCGATCTCCTGGTTGCCAACAACCTTTTCCGGCAGATCGAGGAATCCAAGTCGAAGGTGGCTTCGTCGCTCGTTTACGAGGCCGCGCAGATCGCCAAGGCGCTGGGGCATACCGTCGCCTATCGCGACCGCTCCATCTACTTCCTCAAGCTTGCCGAAAAGTGGACGCCGGAGGCGGAGTTGACGGCGTGGTATCTTTGCAATGCGGGAGGTGGCGCGGGGCGTGAGTTCGAGCTTCTCGCCGGAAATGTGGCGGCAGACGAAAAACTGCTTGCTTGCGGCAATCGGATGCTGGATCGTCTGCGCGAGGAGAAGCGCGGCGTTGAATATGTCAAGGTGGTCGGAATTTTGCTGGAGAAGTTCGGCCGGGACATGGCGAGGCGCGCCGATTTGCTGCTCCGGCTCCGCGAAGTGAGGATTCGCGCCGGCGATTATCCCGGCTTCCCCTATGGCGAAGCCGACAGGATGCTTGTCAATTATCCGGTTTCCGACAATCGTGACATCAGTCAGATGCTTTCCTGGCTGAGCTATGAGGATAAGATCGCGTACGCCGAAAACGGCCTGAAAGGCGGAGTGGTCATTCCCGGCGATGTCTTCAATTGCATAGATCGCCTTGATTACGAAGCGACGAACGAGAAGGGGTGCTATAAGGGCAAGCCGGCGGCACTCGCCGCGCTTGACCGGCGCATTGCCGCGCTCAAGAAGCCGTTTTTGGAGAAGCGGCTCGGTTGGCACTATTATCATGTGCTGATGGAATCCGCCCGTCGTCCGGCCAATTATTATCCCGGGCTCAAGGGTGCGGAGCTGAAGGCGGCGTTTCTCGCCGACCTGTCGGCCGGCATCCCGCTTTTTGATCGCAACGGGTGCTACAACCTTGTTCAGGCGGCGCGGCGCTCTGGCATCCTGGGCGATGCGGATGCCAAGGCGGTTTACGCCCGATATCCTTGTGCGTACGATGCGCGAGACATTGCCGAGGGTTATGGCGCGGCAATCAAGGCGGGCGGCCTTTCCGCCGGCGAAACCTACCTCGCCGAAGTCCAAAAGGCCAATCCCGCCAAGGCGGGCGCCGTAAAATTCCTCAATTCGGAACGGGTGGCGCGGCTGGACAAGGATCTGGCGCTTAAGAATTATCTCGCTTATGCGCGTTGTGATCCCGAAGACGCGGCGGGCTCGTGCGAGCGCTATTATTCGCTGCTCGGGATGACCAATGACGCGAAGGAACCGGTTTATCCGCTGTCTCAGCGCGCCGAGTTCCTCGTCAAGCTGATGAACCTCGTCCCGCAGGCGAGCATTTGGAAGCGCGTCACCGACGAAGGTTACAGGCGTCGTTTCGGCTGGCTCAGGGATCCGGCGCTTAAGCCCTACTTCGATGCTGCGGCGGCGCAACAGAACGGCGACGCGAAATCCAGTGATCCGCTGATAGGGCTTTATCTGCAGTTGAAGCGCTGTGGCCGCGGGGAAGCGAACCTCTGCGATCCCAAGGCCCATCAGCTGATGGACGAGCTCGCCAAAATTTATCCGCAGGCGGTTCCCGGAAGGAGCGGTGACTGGGCCGCGGATGCGCTGGTGTCTGCGATGCTTGATCGGTATTGGGACCTCTGCCGCTACAGCAACGACTCGGCGGCGGAGTTCGTCCTGCATGCAAAACCGTTCTTTGGCCAGGGTTCCAATTGGAAGCGTTGGCGCGAAATGTGGAACAATGCGGCGCGCGCCTCGAAGAACGGCAATCGGGCGAGCTGGATCGGGCGCGTCCATGAGTTGAAGCAGACCGGCGCGGTGGAGCTGATGGACGTGGGCCTTCCCCGTCAGTCGAAGGAGCATCCGGCCGATATCGATATCGCGAAGATGCCGCCGGCCGTACTTTTCAGCTATATCGAGCACAACTGGAATCCCCGCGCGCCCCAGGATTCCGGTTTTTCCGAAGAACTGATGATGGCGACGGTGAATGCCTATCTTGCGCGTTGCGAAGAGCAGGGGTTCGACTCGGAAACGTTGTGGCGGATCTTGGATTGGACCGAGGGCGCTTATACGCGCAAGGACAGCCCCTACCTCGGGGATTTCCCGTTGGAAAAGCTTGCGAACCGTTATATCGATCAAGACGGCGGCGCTTGGGACGGGTGTTTGCGCATCTTGAAGATTTGCCGCGCGATGGGGAAGGATGCGGAATATGCAGAGCGTCTGGCGAAGATGATCGCCGCGATTCCCGATAAGTTCACGCGTATTTTCCGCGCGGTGCACGCGTTGGGGAATCGGGTCGGTTACAGCATAGCTTATGATGCGCCGATGGCGGAAATTCTCTTAAAGACGGCCATTCCGTCGGCGATTCGGGAAATTTCCGATAGCGAGGCATCCGGGCTGTCGTTCAACCAATGGTCGAACATCGGCGAACTCAAGACCCGCATTGATCGTTCAAGCGCGGAGATTCGCGGGCTTTACGCGGGCGAGGCGGGTCTGGGGCTGGACCGACTGATCCGCAATGGTGCGGCGGGGGTGCCTGATGCGCTTGCCTGTTATGTGCGCGCGCTGAGTTACGACCGGTCCCTGCGCCAGGGTGATCTGGTGGAGGCGACGAAGCTCGCCTCGAGCGCGATCGGATGGGGGCACTGGGATGGTGATTGGGCGGCGGCCAAGCTGCGCGATGCCCGGAAAAATGAGCAGTGGCAGCTCGTCTATCTCCTCGCGAACAACCTCGGCGAGTGGAACATTCGGCAGGAGCTCGTCACCGAGGCGGGCAAGTACCGCGCCGAGGCGGCGACACACCTTCCCGGCATCTATCCCGTGGGCGAGAAGGACCCCGCCTATCCGCTCTATGTGGCGGCCGACGAGCTCGCGCGCCACAACTCCGAGCGCGCGTGGCAGCTTCTGCAGAAGGCGGTGCCCGCTTTCGAGCGCGAAGCCATCAAGCTGCCGCCGGATTTTACGGCTTGGGCGCTGGAGCAGCTGCGAATGGCGCGCGGCAAGGACAGCGAACTCCTGCTCAAGGCGCGTACGGTGGCGACGCAGCTCCTTTCCCAGGAACAGAAGATTCTCCCGTCGTTGGCGGCGGCCTGCCTCTATACGCGCGCCGAATCCTTCCGCGACCAGCAGAATTTCGAAGCGGCACGGCTTGAATATCAGACGATTCGCAACAATCCGAACTACTCGTCCACGCCCTATGGCCGCAAGGCGATGTTCCGCAACGTGGATCTCATGATTCAGATGGGCAACGCCTCGGCCGCCGAGCAGACCATCGAGTACTGGCTCAGCCAGAGTGATGCCGAGATCCAGACCCAGGCGCATTACTTCTCCGCCAAAATCGCCTTCGACCGTCAGGACTATGACGAGTGCATCAAGCAGCTGAAACAGGTCTTCGAAGTCGATTACACGCATACTGATGCGCGCTTCCTTCACGGTCAGTGGAAGCTTGCCACCAACAACGAGGTGGACGAGACCGATGTCCCCGTCGGGTCGCTGTCGGATCGCACCATCATCCGCCCCGGCCAGCAGCTCACCGTCACCGTGCAAGACCGCAACCTCTCGGTCGCGGGCGGCGGCGCGTCGATTCCGGTGATCGTCAAGACCACGGGCGGCGATGTCGAGAAACTGGCGCTTTACCCCTCGTCGCGCGATCCGAGTCTCTTCAAGGGCGTAATCGAGGTGAAGCTGGCGCCGGCCGTCACCAACGACATCTTCCTGGAAGTGACGGGTGCCGATACGGTTTCCTATCAGATCGATCCTGCCTTCACCCTGTCGCGCGGACTGGAGGTGAAGCCGCCGAAGGAACTCACCATCGTCGATGACGGTCGCTTGCAGATCGGCACCGGCGCACCGCGCACCGACGGCGAGAAGACGGCCGAGGCCCTGCAGAAGGCGTTGGAGGCGGGCACTCGCGTCGGCGGCGAGCTTTTCGCCAATCAGCTCCGGCCGGGGAATCCCCTCTATATCGCCGTGCAGGACAAGGATCGCTCGCTGGGCGGCAAGGACGACGCCGTCGCCGTCACGGTGAAGACCTCGTCGGGCGACATCCTGGAGAACGTCGAGCTTAAGGAGGTCCGTCCCTTCAGCGGCGTTTTCCGCGGGCAGATCCCCACGTCGCTGCCGCCGCCGCGCGCCTTCGCGAGCGATTCGGCCGCCGGCTCGAATCCCGGTGACGTCATCAACTCGACCCGCGACGGGGTGTGGACGTCGCTCGCCGACTCGAAGCCGGGTAAGTGGATTGCGGTGGACACGATGGGCTCTTCGATCGTCAGTAACATCACCATCAAGACGCGCAACCCCGCCGAAATCGGCGCCATCCGCCTGGTGGGCAGCTTGGGTGGAGAGTTGATTCAACTCGGTTCGCTCCCCGCCGGCAAGGTGGAGGACCGCATCGGTCTGCGCCGACAGGAGGAGGCGACCTGGTCGGTTTGCCGCAGCGAAGATGACATGCGCGCGCGCTTTGCCGACGGGGCGAAGACCGCGCCGGGCAAGACGGTGGTTACCAACTTGGTCGTCAGCTGCGACTTCGAAAAGCGCCGCGAGCAACGCAATCTCAAGCTGACCGGCGCGTTCGAGCGCCCGGCCGACACCGACTACATCCGCCTGCGCGTCAAGCCCGTGATGACCAAGGGCAATTCCCTCAAGGGGCTCTTCCTCGCAATCGCCGTCGATGGCGAGACGGTCTTTGCCGGCTCCGGTCAGGGGCTCATCGACCAGCTCGTCGCCTTCGATTGCGCCGTCGGTGCGCATCTTCTGGAGGTGTTCGCCACGATGAAGGGCGCCGAGGACGCCTTCGAGCTTAAATACCTGTCGGCCGATGACGAGGAGACGGCTTTCCCGATGGGCATCTTCGACGCGAAGGCGCATCCGGCGATTGCCGAATTCCTGGAGGACGCGGCGGTCGTCGTCAGGAAGCCCTGGGGCTTCGTGGCGGACTTCCGCAAGGACGTCCGGCTCAGGACGATTCGCTGGGAGTTCTCCGGCGTCACCTCGCCCGATGTGCAGGTGAGCGCCATCACCCTCACGGATGCGGACGGCAAGCAGGTGCTGCCGGTTGTGAGCGACTTCTCCGACGCCCAGAAGAACGATACCCTCGAAGTGGCGCCCGGCGACCTGATTTCCGTCTCCTACAAGGACGACACCACCTCGACGGGGCAGAAGCGCGTGTTGCAGCAGAATATCGGTTCTTCCTTCAACAACGCGAGAGTCGGGTTCTATGCGGAACAGGTTTCGAATGACAGCGCTGGGCGGGTTGCGCGCAAACTCCACGAGGCCTATCGCTTCAGGGCCGGTGACACGGTGATCGTTTCGGTGGAGGATCCCGATTGCGACCTGACCCCCGAGGCCGACAAGGTGACGGTCAAGGTCAAGGCCAATTCCGGCGCCGAACGCGAGGTGACGCTGATCGAGCAGGATAGCGGCGGCGGCGCGGAAGGGGTGCATTCGGGCAAGTTCCTCGGCATGCTCCGCACCTGCCTCAACACTGATACGAACGCCCCCCAGCGGGTGATGCGCGTCACGCCCGAGGATGCGCTGGTGGTGAGCTACGAGGATCGCGAGAACACTTCACCGGGCGTGCCGACGGTCAGGACGGCCAAGATCCAGGGGATTCAGAAGGCCGAACCGCGGCTGACGCTTTTCCATGTGCGGCGCACGCGCGCGGTAGATACGAGTTGGGAGGCGCAGCGCAAGCTGGAGCAGATACGCAGGCGTCCCGGCAACGAGGGGGTGAAGGAACTTTACGTCGACCGGTTGGTCGGCGAGCCGATGGCGCGCGAGGTCTGCGATCGCGTTGACGAGGATATCGAGGTCAACGTGGATGCGCCGGTCATCATTCGCGTGAATGATCCTTCGCGGGCCTTGCACGCGGGTTCGTCCATCACCGTCGAGGCCGTGAGCGAGAGCGAGAAGGAGCGCGCCGAGCAGGACGGTGACGAGCCGCAGGTCTTGCGCCTGGCGATGATGGTTGACGGCAATGCCGGCGGCGTCTCGCTGACGCGCGGCGCCCAGTCCGGCAAGGAGGCGCGTCGGGACGGCACCTTCACCGGAGTGGTTCCGTTGCAGCTCGGGATGATGGATCCGAGCATGATGGATTTCGGTTCCAACAAGAAGGGGTTGAGCGTCACGGGTTCTGACCGGGTCTTCATCCGGGTTTTGGGCGAGGACGGCGAACCGGTGATCGAACGGACGCTGAAACTCGTCTCCGACGGCTCGATTGCGCTGATGGATTCCACCTGGTCGGCGGCGCGCACCGAGGCGCACGTGGGCGAGAAGTTCTTCGTCTCCGTGCGCGATCCCGACCGCGATGAGAGCGATGAGGCCGATGAAATCGAAATCGCGGCGAAGTCCACCGTGAGTGGCGTCGCCCGCAAGATGGTGCTGACCGAGACCCTGCCGCATTCCGGCATCTTCACGGGCTCCCTCCGGCCGATCCTCTTCGCGCCGAACGAGAAGATCCCCGGGGTGGTGACGGGGGCGGTGGCGACCGCCGAGGAGATTTTGCAGGAAGACCGCTTCGCAGTCAAGTACGGCGACCAGATCGTGTTCGTCTATAACGACGAGTTCGTCCTCCCGGGGACGACGGTGAAGGAGCTTACGGCCACGGGTTCCATCTTCAAGGGCGCCGACGGCTCGGTGCGGCTCTTCTCCAAGCGCTTCCGCTCGAACGACGAGGCGGTGCTGGTGCAGTTCCGGCTCGCCGAGTGCCTCTTCGAGCAGGCGAAGGAGCACCGCAAGCTCAAGCAGAAGGAGAAGAGCTCCGCGGCGATCGACCAGGGCAAGCTGCTTCTGGAGGAGGCGCTCAAGAACTATCCCGATTCGAAGCACGTCGTCGAGGGCGAGTTCCTCCTGGCGAACCTCTATCAGGAACTCGCTTCCGAGATCACCACCGCCAAGGAGGAGGGCTACAAGGAGGCGGCGCGGCCGCTCTACACCGAGGCGCTCGCGCGCTTCTCGGCCATCCTCTCCACCTGGCCCGACTGCGAGTTCGCGCCGCGCGCCCAGTACCACAAGGCGCTCTGTCTCGAAATGCTCGAGGACTACGCGCGCTCCTCGGAGGAGTACGTCAAGATGACCTACCTCTATCCCGAGTCCGAGCTCGTCGGCGACGCGACGATTCGCCTTGCCACCTATTATTACAAGAGCGAGCGCCGGTATGACATCGCGGCGAAGATCTACTCGAACTTCGCCAAGCGCTTCCCGAACCACTCGAAGGCGGCGCGTTGCCTCTTCATGAGCGGTTCCTGCTTCGTCAAGCAGGCCGAGGAGATCCAGAAGAAGGCCGAGGAGGCGGTCAGCGAGGAAACGAAGAAGGGCCGCAACTACAAGTACCGCGTTTCGGCGCGGGAGAAGGATCTCTACAAGGGCGCGGTGGAGGCGTTTGACGCGATGGCCGAGAACTACCGCGATACGATCAAGCCCGAGCTCCGGGCGCAGGCGATGTACTGGGGCGGTGACGCGAGCTTCCGCCGCGAGGACTATCCGGGCGCGTATCTGCGGCTTAAGCGCTGCGTCTTCGAGTTCCCGGAGACGGAGTGGGCGCGCCGGGCGCGCGGTCTTCTCCTGCAGGAGGCGCCGTCCTTCGAGGATCTGGGGCAATAATGGAGTTGGAGTAAAGAGTTGGAGTTGGAGAGCGGAGGGGGGAAGGTAAAGTAATGAAGATCAGAACGATTTTGGCGATGATGATGCTGGCGGCGGCCTTCGAGGCCGGCGCCTGGCAACGCGGCTGGTCTTGGGAAATGCCGGCCGATGTCTATAAGGACCTCGATTTCTCCACCCGTCCGGCCGTTGATCGCGCCACCCGCATCTTCGCTCAGGCATGGGATCGGCGCAACGGTTCGTCGCTCGACACCATTCCGCGCTTCCGTGCCGCCGCCGCCGAGTGGAAGAAGGTGCAGATCCAGTGCGAGGGCGAAAGTTATGACGAGCGGCTTTTGGCCTACAGCCAGTTCATTCAGGCGTTTTCGCTCCTCAATGCCCGCGACCGCAACGAGGCGATCAAGCTCTTCAACGAGGTGCTCGATCTTTATGCCGACGAGTCCTGGATTGCCTGCCCCGCCATCTATTGGCTCGGGCAGACCTATTTCTCGATGGGCGAGACCCGTCGCGGGCTGGAAGAGATGCGCCGCGTGGCCGACGAGGGCAAGTACATGAAGAGTCCCCTGTGGGCGAGCGCCAACAACATCCTCGCCGGCGACGCCTGGAACTCGGATAAGGCCGGGATGGAGGAGAAGGCGCGCGACTATTGGCTCGCCGCCGCCGACGGCCGCTTCTGGGAACTCGCGCGCGACGCCTTCAACGAGGCCCGCGAGAATCTCAAGTGGTACGCTTTCGCCACCGAGGATTACTCCACCTTCGAGGAATATTTTTTCGCGGGTGCGGGCGAGAAGGACTTCAAGTCCCGTACCGACCGGATCATGCGGGTGTGGAACGACATGCGCTGGCAGCTTGATAACGGCATGGTGCGCCAGCACTACAACCGCACGATCAGAAAGGAAAAGGACCGGAACTCGAAGCTCGGCAAGATCCGGGTTTCCTGGGCCGAGTGGATCGATCGTCAGGAGCCGATTTTCCTGGAGGCAAAGCGCGAGTTCGACTTCGACATGTATTCGCTTGACGTGTGGCGCGGGCTGGAGAGCGAGGAGAAGTCGATGAAGCGCATCAACAAGATTCTCAAGAAGGTGAAGGGCGTGGCCGACAAGAAGGAGCGTGAAGGCCGTTACCGCGCCGTGGCGATGAAGCTTTGCTCTTTCGGCAAGTTCGTCGAGGCGCGCACCGTGGCGGAAGACCTCGGCGATCCGAAGGCGCGGCTCTATCTGCTTGCCGATATCGAGTCGTCCGCCGGCGATTTCGGCAAGGTGGTGAAGCTGCTCGACGAAGTCGTCACCACGAAGCCGGCGCAGGACGAGGAGATGGCGCTTAAGCGGCGCATTCGCGAGCTCTGCCATCGCCGCACGGGCGACCTTCAGCGCGCGGTCAAGCTCTATCTTGAGCTGCCGGAGCCGCCGAGTACGCTTTGGGGTTTGCAGGACTGCTATCGCCGGCTGGGTGAAAAGAAGAAATGCTACGCGACCTTGGTGGAGATCCAGTCGATGTTCCCGCCAGAGGCGGCGGCGGCCGTCTATCAGCAGGCGAAGTACTACGAGGCCGATGGCGACAAGACGAAGGCGATTGCGCTTTACCGGCGGCTCTTGTCGCAGCCGGAGTGGAAGCAGACCCAGCAGTCATCGCAGGCCCACCAGGATCTGGAACGGCTGGGCATCGCGACGGGTGGCGCGATGATCAATGCGGTGAGATGAGGTGGGGAGAGTAGGTGGAGTGAAAGTGGAAGGTGTAATTTGAGGTTTGAACTTTTGAATTTTGAACAGGAGAAGAGATCATGAACAAGAAAACAATGCTGATGATGTCGTTGGCGCTGGTCGCTTCGGTCGTCTTGGCCGCGGAGCCGAAGGCCGACAGGCAAAAGGGGCTTTCGGACGCCCAGATCGAGGCGCGTGCCGTGCGGATGGTCAAGAACGCGGTTCAGCTTTTCGAGCAGAAGGAGGATGACCGCGCCGTCGGCATGCTGGAGGCGTTGCCGCGCATGTATCCGAAGGCGCAGGCGTGTTTTCTGGCGAAACTCGAACTCGGCCGCCACTTCCTCGACAAGCGCGCCTTTGATCGCGCCACGAAGGAGTTGCGGGCGGCGGGAATGGCCAAAGACGGTGAAATTCGCGCGGAGGCGATGCTGTTGGAGGGTCGTGTCCTCAATGCCCAGGGCAAGGGCGGCGAGGCCGTCATGATCCTGCGGCGGCTGACGCAGGAGTTCCCCACTTCGCTTTTCGCGAACGACGCCTTCTTCCTCATCGGTCAGATTCATTTCGACGCCAAGCGCTGGAGCCGTGCGTCGGAGGCGTTCAAGATGGTGGGCACCGCCGTTCCCGAGGAGAAGGCCGATACGAACAAGGCGCCCCAGGCGGTGCTCGCCGAGGCCGGTCAGCGCATCTACGCGCATGTTCGCGACAAGGATCTGGCGGTCATGCTCTCGTTGGGGCAGAGTTCCAAGGTGGTTTTCGTTTCCGCTGCCGGCGACCGTGAGGAGGCGACGCTCGAACCTTTCGGTCGCGGCGACGGCGATTTCCTTGCGAATGTCCGCACTACGGGTGAGGCCTCCCGGCCTAACGACGGGGTGCTCACCGTGCGCGGTGACGATAGCGTCAGGGTGGAGTATGTGGACGTCAACCGCGAGAACGGCGACCGGCTGGTGAATCTCGGCGCCAAGGCGGAGATCGTCTCCTCCGGCTCCATTGCCCTGATGGACGGCGCCCAGCGTCAGCGCGTCCGCGGCGTTTTCGTCGATCAGCCCACGATTGTTCGGCTCCGCGACTACGACCTCGACAAAACCGATCGTCCCGATCAGGCAATGGCGACGGTGAAGGTGATGTACCGCGAGCGCCCGGAACTGCCGGCTGATGCGCCCGCAGGGACGCCGCCGCCGCCGCCCGCGCCGGACGCGCCGTGGCTCGTCCGTACTCAGCTGGAGTTGCCGCTCGTCGAGACCGGCGGTCGTACCGCCGTTTTCGTCGGGAAGATCACGCCGCGGCTGCTGCCGGCGGCGGAAGGGACCAACGCGGTTCCAGAGGTGGTATTGCCGGCGGGTGAGGTTGGCGTTAATGCCGATGAGAAACTGCTCATCGAATACGCCGACGCGAAGCATCTGCAGGGGGACAAGCCAGTCGTCCGTTCCGGCGAGGCGCTGGTGCTGGTGGGCGGTTCCACCGAGCCGCAGTCGATCGTCTCCCATTCCTCCGAGGCGTCGGTGCAGGCGCGGAAGCTCCTCTTGGAGGCGCAGCTCCTGCAGAAGTGGGGCAACATCTTCAAGGAGGTGGGGCTCGATGCGACGGCGAAGTCGAAGGCCGAGGAGGGCTTGCAGAAGATCGGCGAGATGATGACGCTTGCTTCCCGCTCTTCGCTGGAGCGCAGCATCGTCGAAGAGGGGTATGAGGCGCGTTGGAACCTCTATCTCGTCCAGGGCAATCTCGGCGCCGCCATCGCGACTTGCCGCGAACTGGTGACGCGCTACCCCGACACGCTACTCGCCGACCGCGCGTTTCTGCAGATCGCGAACGCCCGCCGCGAGGAGCGCACGCCCGAGTCCCTGCGCGAGGCAATCAGCGTCTATAATTCGATTATCTCGCTGCCGCAGAGCCAGCTCAAGGCCGAGGCGCAGTTCAGGATCGGCGAGGTGATGGAGGATATGGCCAAGGCGGGGGCCACCGCCGAGCGGAAGCCGGACTTCTCCGGCGCGCTGATGGCGTTCAAGCGCTGCGCCGAGACTTATCCGAACTCTTCGTTCGCGGGCGACTCCTTCAAGCGCATGATCGACTACTACATTTCCGTGCGCAATTACTCGCAGTCGATCGAAATCCTCGAGCGCGTCTTCCAGGACTATCCGGACGCGCCGTGGCTCGACGAGATGCTCCTCAAGTGGGGCGTCGTCCTCAACCGTACCGGCGATCGCGAAGGGGCGATGGAGAAGTTCTCGCGGCTCCTGGAGGAGTACCCGGGCGGCAAGGCCGCGGGTCAGGCCAAGACCTTCATGGACAAGCTCCGTCAGCGCATGGAGTAACCCTCAACCCTCTTAACCTACTCAACCTACTAAGAAAGGAACAACCAAACTATGATGGGACTACTGATGGATGGCGGGTGGATGATGATTCCGCTCCTCATTTGCTCGATTGTGATGGTCGCGGTGATCATCGACCGCTGTCGCTGTTTTCGCGCCGCCGCGAAGCTCGACCCCGAGGCGCTGCGCGCCGAGGTGAAGGAGCTCTTGGAGGTCGGCAAGGTCGATGAGGCGGTGGCCGCGTGCGAAAAGTCGGACGGGCCGGTGGCGGCGGTGATCCTGAAGGGACTGGAGCGCCTCAAGGTGATGGTGGCGCGGCAGAAGCCCCAGCCGGAGATCGAGGCGGGCGTCACCAAGGCGATGGAGGACTACGCGCCGAAGGCGCTCGGAGGATTGGAGAAGCGGCTTGGCACGATGGTGCTCGTGGCGTCAATCTCGCCGCTGATCGGCATGACCGGCACGGTGACGGGCATGATCAACTCGTTCTCGGTGATGGCCGAGGCCGCGGGTCTCGATCCGGGGGCGGTCGCGGGCGGCATCTCGGAGGCGCTGATCACGACGGCGGCGGGCCTCATCATCGCGATTCCCGGCGTGGTCGCCTACAACATGTTCCAGCGCAAGGTCGAAGAGTGGACGGCGCAGCTCGAAAGCGCGGTTGCCGAGGTCTCGCAGGCCATCGGCGCGTAAGGGAACGCTGAAGGAACCTACGGGAAGAAGAACATGAAGCGACTCGGAAAAAAGCGCTCCGCGGAGATGAGCTTGGATCTGACGTCCTTTTCGGACATCGCGAACCTGCTCATCATCTTCTTCATCCTGACGACCTCCATGGCGAGGCCGTTCGGCCGCCCGATGGACATGCCCTCTTCGCAGAAGCCGCAGAACCAGAACGAGAAGGGCGATACGCCCACCATCAACGTGCTGGCCGACCGCATCCTCTATTCCGAGAAGGAAGGGCAGGAGCGGGAGCTCACGATGGACGAGCTTCGGAGCGAGCTGTGGAAGAAGGACTTCGCCCATCAGGACGAGAAGCATCGCGTCGTCGTCATGGAGACGGCGGCCGAAATCACCTACGAACGCTACTTCCAGATCGCGACGGCGGTGGCCGCCGCGGGCGGCGTGGTGGCGCTGGTGACGGAGTAGGGGGAGACGAGCGATGGCAATCCGCAAACGCAAGAAACCCGATCTGGTGCTGCCCCTCTCGTCGATGGGCGACATCGCCTTCCTGCTGATCATCTTCTTCATGCTCGCCTCGAACTTCATGAAGCAGGCGAACGTGGAGATGGAGAAGGCCGCGTCGAGCGACGTCGACCAGCAGGAACCGCCGAAGGTGTCCGTCACCATGGACAACGCCGGCGTCATCTGGTACGAAGGCCAGCAGTGCAACCCCGAGATGGTCAAGAGCGCGCTCTTGACGCTTGCCGAGAACGACAAGGACCTGAAGGTCCACGTCGCCATCGACAAGGCCATTCCGCGGGAGAAGTTCATGCCGCTTTTCGAAGCCCTGAGCGAATCTCAGGCCAAGATCATTCTAACAGGAGACAAGGAGGACTAAATCATGTCAACGAACGTTAAACCCGCCCCGACCGGTTCGGACAAGCTGCTCGTCGAGATCGGCAAGTCGATCATGCCCAAGGCGATTGTCATTTCCATCGTCGCGCACGTCGTGCTGACGATTCTCACGAGCTTCTCGCTCTTCGCCGACTGGGCGGCGGATCCGGACTACCGCTTCCGCGCACCGGCGACGATCAACCAGAAGAAGGCCCAGAAGGCCCGCGAGGCCGAAGATCTCCGGCGCAAGCAGGAGGCCGAGGAGAAGGCCAAGAAGGCCGCCGCCGATGCCGCCGCCGCCGCGAAGACCAACAAGGTCGCGAAGGCCGCCGCGCCGGCCAAGGAGGCCGCCGCGGCGAAGGGGGCCGAAGCGAAGGGGACCGAGGCGAAGGGGACCGAGGCGAAGGCCAAGGCCGAAGACGGCAAGGTGACGCCGCCCGAGGTGCAGCCGCTGCCGCCCAAGGCGTCCTTCGAGTACGGCGACGATCTTTCGCTTGACTGAGGAAAGGGCAGGGAGCCCGCATGGCCTATTTCGAAAAACTCCTGAACGGCATCGAGTTCATCCACCGCAAGACGGCGGCGTGGCTTGTCCGTTTCTTCACCTTCGTCTGGCGCAAGCAGGCGAAGGTGCCGCTGTGGCTGCGCTTCTCGATCGGCTATCTGCTGATCGGGGGCCTGGCGGCGATGATGGCGTGGCAGCTCAAGGTGCGCTATCTCGTGAGCTCGGGTCTCGGGGACAACGAGTCGTTCGTCCGCTATCTCGAGAAGGCGGGGCATCTCGCCTACGGTACGCGCCTCGCCTATGTGGCGGCTTTCGTGGCGGCGCTGGCGCTTGTCTCCGCGGCGGTTTCCTGGCTCAGGAAGAAGGCGGTCTTCCGCCTCTTCGAGGGGACTTGGGCGCTCTTCGCCGTCGTCGGCATCCTCTATGTCGATTGGACGTTCGGTTGCGGCGCGATCGTCAACGCCGCCGACCACAAGGCGTTTGACCTAGCCTCGCGCGACGAGCTCTGGGCGCATATCGTGGTGGCGCTTTCGTTCGCCGTGTGGCCGGCGCTGGTGATGCTGGTGGCGCTCCTCACGACGCGCGCCCGCGAATACTACCGTCTCGCGGCTTCGCCCTACACGAAGGACTTCGGCGGCAAGACGATCGTCTCGCTCAAGACCGGCGGCAACGACCCGCGCTACCGCTCGTCGCTCTACTGGGCGCTCTTCGCGTTCTGGTGCATCCTCATCCTGCCGTTCCTCCTGATCTGGTTCGGCTGGGAGAAGCCGTACGCGCTCCCCAAGGGCGGCGGCGAGATGAGCGTGCAGCAGCAGGTGGTGGTGAAGAAGGTGAAGAAGAAAAAGAAACCGAAGAAGATTACTGTCAATCCCTTCTCGCCCTACATCCTCGAACGGATGAACATCGACGATGTGAAGACGTTGGAGGAACTGGAGGAGGCGACGCAGGATACATATGTCGCGACGCAGAACAAGCGCGCCGGCGGCAAGGGCAAGGGCACCGGCGGCTGGCCGCAGGGGCTGGAGAATTCGGCGATCCGCTTCATCCGCCTTAAGTACCGCGGCGGCGACTGGGACCAGGACATGGGCCGCGGCGCCGACTACAACCTCCTCTTGAAGTTCAACCAGCAGACCGGCATGAAGATCGCCCGGGAGACCGAGTACAAGACGGCCGACCGTCTGCACATGTTCCCGAAGAAGCGGGCTCCGCCGTTCATCTTCATCACCGGCATGGGCGGCATCTCGCTCTCCGAGAAGGAGGTGAAGCAGCTTCGGGAGTACTGCCTCAAGGAACACGGTATGCTCTTCATCGACAACGGCGGCGGCGGGTTCGGCGGGTCGGTGCGGGCGATGTTGCGGCGCATCTTCCCCGGCAAGCCCCTCGTGGACATCCCGAACGACGACTCGATCTACACGCAGCCATACATCTTCCCGGATGGCGCGCCGCCGTTCTGGCATCATGACGGCATGCGGGCGCTGGGCATCCGCGACGAAGGGCGGTGGGTGGTGTTCTACCATCCCGGCGACATCAACGACGCCTGGAAGGACGGGCACTCGGGCGCGTCGGACGAGGTCGCCGACCAGGCCTACAAGCTGGGCATCAACGTGATGTTTTACGCCTTTTCGCAGTATTATCATTATCATTTCGGTGACGACATCGAATAAGGAAAGGGAACGGTTCGTGTTTCCGCTTGCACTTGAAAATCCGCTGGTGGTCTTCGATATCGAATCGACGGGGGTGAGTCCGCGTCGCGACCGCATCATCGAGCTGGCGGCGGTGAAGGTGAGTCCGGACGGGACGGAGGAGGTGAAGACCTGGCTCCTCAATCCCACCATTCACATCCCCGAGGAGACGACGGCCATTCACGGCATCACCGACGAGATCGTGAAGGACTGCCCGACCTTCGCGGAGAAGGCGGAGGAGATCTTCGCGTTCTTCGCGGGCGCCTCGCTCGGGGGGTTCAATTCCGATCGCTTCGACGTCCTCTGCCTGGAGGAGGAGTTCGCGCGCGTGGGGAAGAACTTCGCGGCGTCTTCGCGCAAGCATATCGACGTGCAGCGCATCTATCACAGGATGGAGCCGCGCGATCTTTCGACGGCGGTCAGGTTCTACCTCGGGCGCAACCATGACGGGGCGCACGGGGCTGAGGCGGACGCGCGCGCCACTCTGGAGGTCCTGAAGGCGCAGCTCGCGAAGTATGCGGAACTGCCGCGGAGCGACGCGGCGCTCGACGAGTATCTCGTACCGCGCGATCCGCTCAACGCCGATCGGATGGGCATGCTGCGCTGGAAGAACGGGGAGCTGACCGTCAACTTCGGCAAGAAGAAGGGCGAATCGCTGGCGAAACTGCTCGTAAACGAGCCCAATTTCCTGCGCTGGATGCTGAAGGGCGATTTCGACACGGAGGTGCGGATGATCGTCAAGGATCTCCTTGACAATGGCCGCCTGCCGCCCGCGCCGAAGGTTTCTTTGGTATAATATTAGCCGGTATGATTCACTTCAACAGACCCCATATGACGGGGATGGAGACGGAGTACATCCGTCAGGCCGTCGAAGGCGGAAAGATTTCCGGCAATGGCGAGTTTACGCGCCGTTGTCAGGAATTCTTCGAAAAGCGCTATGGCTTCAAGAAGTGCCTTCTGACGACATCCGGGACGGACGCCCTCGAGATGGCGGCGATCCTGACCGGGGTCGGGCCGGGAGACGAGGTGATCGTCCCGTCCTACACGTTTGTCTCGACGGCGCTTGCGTTCATCCGCTGCGGGGCGAAGGTCGTCTTTGCGGACAGCCGGGACGACGAGCCGAACATCGACGCGTCGAAGCTCGAGTCGCTCATCACGCCGCGGACGAAGGTGATCGTGCCCGTCCATTACGCCGGTTGCGCCTGCGACATGGACGCGATCATGGAGATTGCGGAGAAGCACAATCTTCTGGTCGTCGAAGACGCCGCGCAGGCGGTGGACTCGTGGTACGAGGTGGAGAAAAGAGGTGGAGGTGGACAGCGGAATCGCCGCGCCTTGGGATCCGTCGGGCATCTCGGGTGCTTCAGCTTCCACGAGACGAAGAACATCATTTCGGGCGAGGGCGGGATGCTCACGATCAACGACGAGCGGTTCATCCGCCGGGCGGAGATCATCTGGGAGAAGGGCACGAACCGCGCGGAGTTCTTCCGCGGCGAGGTGAACAAGTACGGCTGGGTGGACATCGGCTCGTCGTTCCTGCCGACGGAGATCGTCTCGGCGTTCCTCTGGGCGCAGCTCGAGCACCTCGACGAGATCCAGACGGAGCGCAAGCGCCTGTGGGAGAATTATTGGGAGTTTCTCTCTGGCCGTACCGTCGCCGTCTCGGCGACCGGCGCTGACAAGTACCGCCTTCCGAAGGTTCCTGACTATGCGACGAACAATGCGCACATGTTCTATTTGCTTTTCCCCGATCTGGCGAAGCGGAGCGATTTCATTGCAAAGATGAAGACCCAGGACGTCTCGTGCGTTTTCCACTACCTGCCGCTTCATTCGTCCGACTACTACAAGGCGAAGCACGACGGCCGTACGCTTCCGAACTGCGACCGTTATGCC
>JAZUHK010000004.1:0-32748 GCA_045641645.1 Kiritimatiellia bacterium | reverse complement strand
CTGTAAAACACCATGCCACCTCCCTGCGACGGCGACACACCGCGTCACTTTGCTTTGAAGACCTGGGCGCGGAAGGTCTCGAAGGTGGTGCCGGACTTCCAGTCGTCCGGTCCAAGGCCTGCCTTGAGCGAGAGATGCATGAGCATTGTCGGAACGTCCCAACCCTGCTCGGGAGCGACCTGCGGAAGAAACACCGCGCTCCGACCGCGCTTCCTGAGGATCACGCCGTCACGTCCGATGACGATGGCTTCGGACCCCTTCACGGGCGTCGGCTCCGTCAGCACCGAAACCTCGAAATCCAACTTGCCCAGTTCATTGGCCGTAACCGGCAGAAAATGCGGATCGCGCAGACCGGCCACAGCATAAAGCGTCGCATCACTTCACCTTGAGGCCGAGCTTGTAGGCCTGTGCGAGATACTTGGTGCCCTTGATCGCGCCCTTCTCATAGATGCCGGGGGCGAGCACCTTGCCCTTCAGCTTCGAGCCGTCGTAGCAGTCGAGGAAACCATCCAGGGACTTGATCGTGCCGGCGAAAGTTTCGGGGTTCTCGTCACCCTGCGCAAGGAGATAGTAATACTGCTTGTTCGGAAGGTCCGGATAGATCGCGACCGTGCGGTCGAAAAGGACCTTGAGCTGTCCCGTGCACGAATAGAAGTACGCGGGCGTGCCGAAGACGATCACGTCGGCGGCCTGCATCTTCTTGAGGATCGCCGCCGCATCGTCCTTGATGACGCACTTGTGCGTCTTCTGACAGGCGTAGCAGCCCGTGCAGTAGCCGATCTTCTTCTCGGCGATACGAATCTTCGTCACCTTGTTGCCCGCCTCCTTCGCGCCCTTCGCGAACGCATCGCAGAGCAAATCGGTGTTCCCGCCCTTGCGCGGAGATGATGAGAGAATCAGCACGTTCTTCATGATTGTTGTCCTTTCAAGTCCTTGTCTGCGTGGTATTATACCATTCTCTATCCCTTCAGGCTCGCCAGCGGCACGAGACGGACGAGCGGTTCGACAAGATCACGCTCGGAGGCAATCACGTCCTCGATGTCCTTGTAGGCCGTCGTCCGTGTAGGCTGATGCGTACATTCGTGTCCTTCGGTCGATAGTCTTTCGGTATTCAGTCTGCGTACCTTTTGGATATTTGCCGTTTTCATCTGGGATTGTCGTCGGCTTGTGAATGATGCTGGTTGCAAAAGGGTCACAGAATCAACCTTATGGCAACAGAAGGCCTTGTAGAACTCATCCGTCAGCGCCAGAACCACCACCATTCAGACCAATTGGAAAGTTGCGACCAGTTAAACGAGCGCAGTCAGCCCATGTCCCTCTCTACGGCAAATGTCCGCACCTGGCCGTTGACGGGATGGCGCAAAATCAGCTCCACCGAGCGGAGAGCGAGCGCGCCGCCCGCCTTCGCCCCGTATTTCCGGTCGCCGACGATCGGGTGACCCGCCTCGGAAAAATGCACGCGTATCTGGTTCTTGCGCCCCGACTTGAGCTTCACTTCGACGAGCGTCGTCCCCTTCTCGACCTTAAGCCGCCGCCATTCAGTGCGCGACTTTTTCGCCCCCGCCGTCCCCGGCTTAACCGAACGGACACGGTAGCCGTCGGCATCCTCCTTGAGCGCACTCTCAAAAACGCCGCGCTCCTCGGCCAACTCCCCCTCGACACGCGCAAGATAGGTCTTCTCGGTCAGCTCGTTCCACCGCGCGCGCAAACGCTCGGCGAAATCCGCGCGCTTCGCGAACATCATCACCCCGCTCGTCTCGCGGTCGAGCCGATGAACGAGAAAGACCGACTTGCGGCTCTTGAGCTGCCCCTTGCGAAGATACTGGTTGAGGAAATTCTCGGCCGTCGGCTGGGCTTCGCGCGCCGCGCGCCCGATAAGCTGCGTATGGGTGGTCAGAAGCCCCGCTGGCTTGTCGATGACGATAATCTCCGCATCCTCGTACAGGAGGTCGAAAGGCAGGAACTTCGTTCGCCGCATCATTCGCTTCAGTCCTTCATCTCGAAGACGAGCTCCCCGCCCTGCATCAGCTCCGCGTGCCGGATGCGCCCGTCCGTGATCGCGCGCCCGTTCAGCGAGACCGCCTTTACCTCGGCTCCCTTCCCGAAGCCCTTCACCGTCACCTTCAGCGTCTTGCCGCCGTAAAGCTTCACTTCCGCTCCCGGCACCTGCGGCGCCCCGAGAAGATATTCGCCGCCGCACGGATCGAACGGATAGAACCCCAGTGCCGAAAAGAGATACCACGCGCTCATCTGCCCGCAGTCGTCATTGCCGCAAAGCCCGTCGGCCGCCGGCGTATATTGCGTCTCGAAGACCTTGCGGACGACCTCCGCCGTCTTCTCCGGACGGTCGGTGTAGCGATAGAAGTAGGCGACATGATGCGACGGTTCGTTGCCGTGCGCGTACTGCCCGATCAGCCCCGAGACGTCGGCCACCTCGCGCGCCGACATCCCCTTCGATGGCGCGGCAAAAAGCCCATCCAGCCGCTCGCCCGCCTTTTTCGCGCCGCCGAGAAGCTTAACCAGCGTCTCCGGCTCATGCATCACGTGCCAGGAATACTGGTAGGCGTTCCCTTCCGTGAAATCGTTGCCGCTGAAACTGTTGTGCCCAAGATCATACGGGTTGAACGGCTCGCGCCATTTGCCCGCCTGGTCGCGCCCACGCACAAACCCGGTCGCCCGATCGAAGACGTTCGTCCAGTCGTGCGACTTCGCGGCGAAGCGCTTCGCCTCCTCCTCCTTCCCGAGCGCCGCAGCGAAACGCGCCGCGCACGCATCATCGTAGCAGCACTCCAAAAGCCGCGATACCGATTCGCCCGTGGGCTTGCCCTCCTTCCCCGTCCAGCCGCGCTCCTCCATGCCGTCGAACGGATAATACCCGTAGCGCTCGCGCACCGCCCAATCCTCCTTGAGGAATCCGCTTGCCCCCGGGGTCTTCGGACGATGCGCCTTGGTGAGCGAATCCTCCACCGCCTGCCAGGCCCTCTCCACGTCGAAGCCGCGGAAGCCCTTAAGGTACGCATCGACGATCACCGGCACCGCGTGATGCCCGATCATGCAGTGGGTGTCGGTACCCCAGAGCCCCCAGATCGGGAGATACCCGTTCCGCTCGTAGGTCTTGAGCACCGAACGGATGAACGCATCCACCTTCTCGCCCGCCACCAGCGTGTACCACGGATGCGCCGCGCGGAAAGTGTCCCAGAACGAGAAAGTCGAGTAAAACTCCTCGCCCTGGTCACCAATGTCATTCGGCTGCACCGCCGTCCGGTACATGGCGACATTAAACGATTCGCGGATGTTCTCTGGCGTCGCCGGATCGACACGCACGCGGCCGAGGTAGTCGTTCCACTTCGCCGCCGCGCGGTATTTCACTCCCTCTAAGTCGAAGTGCGGAATCTCCGCAGCGAGATTCTTCCCCGCCGCCCCAACCGAAGTCGTCGAAAGCCCCATCCGGATTTCGAGGATGCCGTCCTTGAGCGTACCGAAGTCAAGGACATACCGCTCGCCGTGCCCGTCCTTCGCCTCCATCGTCCGCCGCGTCGCCTTGACGCTCTGCGAGAATTCCGCGGCGAAACAGAGGCGGAATGGCGCCCACTGCACGCCCTCGTGGAAGCCGGTGAGGCGCGTCGGCGACGGAAACTCCACCTTGCTCGCCGTAAAACACCGCCCCTCGCTGTCGGGATCGTTCCAGAACCCGCGCGTGCCGTGGTCGTTATCGAACATCAGCCGTGCATGCGCGCCGCGCCCGTAGTCGATGCGGTAGATGGCGGCGTGCTCGGAGGCGGAGATCTCCACCTTGATGCCCGAATCGAGGATGCAGGCGTAATAGCCGGGCTCGGCCCAGTCGTTCCCGGGCGTAAAGCCCGCGATGTGATGTCCGTCGGCTGGCTCTTCGCGGAACGGCAAAATGCCGAAATCGCCCCCCGAGTGGCAGCCCGTCCCGGAAAGATGCGTCTGCGAGAAGCGGAAGATATTGGTGTCGCCGTACTGATAGCCCGCCGTATGCTCCCAGTCGGGATGAAACCACTTCGGATGCATCGCCGTATCAGGCCCCGCCTGGACGAGCGCGAACGGACAAGTTGCCGCGGGCGTGACATGCCCCGTCCCCTTGGTGCCGATGAAGAGGTCGGGCATTTCCGCCACCCGCTGACATTCGAGATACGCGCCCGCCGTCCAGCCGAGCATCCGCGGCGATTCGTATTCCTTGGTGACCGAGACCGTGCCGTTGGTGACATTGTACTTCTCCCACAGGTCGCCTGTCTCCGCAAAGACCTTATCGACCGTCTTCACGAACTTGCGCGCGAGCCGCTTCGCATCCGCCGTATAGCCGTAGCGCAGAAGCCCCCTCACCACCACCACCTGCAAAGGCGCCCAGCCGTGCGGATAGTCCCACTGGAAATCGTGGATGCCCTCGCGCTGGGAACTCGCAAGCCCGAACTCGCATTCGAGCCGCGGCAAAAGCTTGACCGTGCGCGCGGCCTGCTCCTTCGTGGCGAGCCCCAGATAGAGCGGAAAGAACTGCGCCGCCGACACGAACGGCGAACGCGCCTTCTTAACGAAATCGTAATCGCAGAACTGCCCAAGCTTTTCGTCCCAGGCGAGCGCATTGAGGCGCGTCCGCCGCGTCTCCGCCGCCGCCCGCCATTTCGCCGCGCCGGACTCGTCGCCCGTAAGAGCGGCGAACTTGGCGAGATCGCGTTCGATGCCGTACAAAAGCGAATTGAGGTCGATGGGGTTCTTGTCCTGCGGCAGCCAGTCGCCGAAACGGCTCGTGCAGTCCCAGCCGCATTCGCCGATGGCGCGGAAGGCCGTGCCCCAGCGTTCGACCGACGGCGCATCTTCGGGAATCTTCAGTCCCTTGATGTCCACGCGATTCCACCACCACGGCAGCATGTCCTTCATTTCCTTAAGCGTCATCTCCTGATGGTAGTAACGCGCAAGGCCGTTCTCGACCGTACGCTCCCTGATCCAGAACTCATGCTCGCGCTTCGCGGCGCCGTACATCTTCTTCAGCCATTCGACATCGCCGGTGACGGCGAAGACCTCATCGACCATGCGGGTGAAGAACGGCGGCTGGGTGTTCTGAACATACCACCACCGATTGCCGTTGGGCATGAAGCCGAAGCGTTCAATGAGAAAAGCCATGTTCTCGCAGTTGTTCTTCGCCTGCTCGACGCGCCCGGAGAGGAGGAGCCCGATGTTGGTGAAGTAGGTGTCCCAGTAGTACATCTCCTGGAAGGTGCCGGCCATGCACGGCACGGTGTAGGGCTTGGGAACGCCGATAAGCGAATCCTTGTCCTCCGTCTGCGTGCGGACGGTCTTGTCCCATCCCGCAGCGATGTAGTCGCTCACCGGCGAGCCCGCCGCCGCCATCGTCACCAGCATCCCCGCCACAACCATCATTTTCATCGTCTACTTCTCCCGGTTTCCAATTTTCGCAACTCGCCTCAACGCCTGCTCGGCATTCCGAAAGGTAAGTATAGCAAAATCCTCGGCCGCCTTGCCGCGCAATTCCGCCAAGAACCCGCAGGTATGGCGGATGAAGGCGGGCTCGTTCGGCTGCCCGCGCATCGGCACCGGCGCCAGGAACGGCGCATCGGTTTCGATGAGGATACGGTCATCCGGCACCGCCAGCGCCGATGCGCGCACATTGTCGGCCGCGCGGAAGGTGACGATCCCCGATATCGAAATGTAGAAGCCGAGCTCAAGATACGCTTTCGCCTCCTCGGGCGAACCCGTGAAGCAATGGATAATGCCGCGCGAGGGAATTTCCCTCAAAATGGCAAGGGTGTCTTCGGCCGCCTCGCGGGTGTGGATGACGACGGGAAGATCGCGTTGCCGCGCTTCCTCCAGCTGCTCGCCAAAAAGCCGTAGCTGCGCCTCGCGCGTCTCGGGCGAATAGTGATAGTCCAGCCCGATCTCGCCGATGGCCGAGAGCGGTTGCGAGCAGGTGCAGGGGGAAGGCGCAGGGGCGGCAGGTTGCGGGATGGAAAGCTGCTCGCGGTCGTAGCCGAAGGCGCAAATGACCTTGGGGCATCCGGCGGCAAAAGCGGGATCCGCGGCGACCTTGACGGCAAGCGCGGCAGCTTCGTTCAGTGCCGGCGAGCCGCCGATCGCCATCAGCTTTTCGACGCCGGCGGATTTCGCGCGCTTCAAGATGGCGGCGATCTCCTCGGCATCCGCCCGCTCGAAATGACAATGGGTGTCAAAGAGTTTCATCGTCATTCATCTCATGGGCGGAGGCCGGATCAGGTGCCGCGGCGATGGCGGAAGAAATCCTGGAGAAGCGCCTTCGATTCCGCTTCTCGGACGCCGGCAACTACCGCCGGGTGGTGATTGATGCCGGGATGGTCGAAGATATGGAAGCAGGTGCCGCCGCCGCGCTTTAAGTCGGAGACGCCCCAGACGACGGTCTCCACTCGCGCCAGCACCAGCCCGCCCGCGCACATCGGACAGGGTTCCTTCGTCACGTAAAGCCGCGTGTCCGTCAGGCGCCAGCTGCCGCGCGCGGCAAACGCCTGCGAAAGCGCCAGCATCTCGGCGTGCGCCGTCGCATCCTTCAGCCCTTCGGTCATGTTGTGCGCCCGCCCGAGGATCTGCGCCGTGGAGGGATTCTCGTCATAGACCGCAGGATGGCCATCGTGCGCGGGCTCCAGGACGGCGGGCGCCACGATTACCGCCCCCAGCGGAACTTCGCCCTCCTCCGCCGCCTTCAGCGCCTCCCTGAGCGCCATCTGCATGAAATGCTCGTCAAACCGCGCGTCCAACGCCAAGCCCCCTCGAACTCAGTTCTTGAAGGAATGGATCGGCGCCGGGATGCGCCCCTTGCGGGCGATCAGCCGCTCGCAGGAGAACTTCGAAACCTTCATGACCGGCGCGTGCCCGAGGAGCCCGCCGAACTCCACCTCGTCCCCCACCTTCTTGCCGACGACGGGAATGATCCTGACCGCCGTCGTCTTCTGGTTGACCATGCCGATCGCCGCCTCGTCGGCGATGATGCCGGAAATCGACGCGGCCGAAGTAGAGCCCGGAATCGCGATCATGTCGAGCCCCACCGAGCAGACGCAGGTCATCGCCTCCAGCTTCTCGATCGTGAGCGCGCCCGCGTTCACCGCGTCGATCATCCCCTGGTCCTCCGAAACGGGGATGAACGCGCCCGAGAGCCCGCCCACGTAGGAGCTCGCCATCACCCCCCCCTTCTTCACCTGGTCGTTCAGGAGCGCCAGGGCCGCCGTCGTTCCCGGCGCACCTGGATGTTCGAGGCCGATTTCCTTGAGGATGTCGGCGACCGAATCCCCCACGGCCGGCGTCGGCGCAAGCGAGAGATCGATGATGCCGAAGGGAACGCCGAGCCGCTTCGACGCCTCCTGGGCGACGAGCTGACCGACGCGGGTGATCTTGAACGCGGTCTTCTTGATGGTCTCGCACAGGGTTTCGAAATCCGCCCCGCGGCAGGTGTTCCTGAGGACGTAGTTGACCACGCCCGGGCCCGAGACGCCCACGTTGACGACGGCATCGCCCTCGGTGACGCCGTGGAAGGCGCCGGCCATAAAGGGATTGTCATCCGGCGCATTGCAGAGGACCACGAGCTTCGCGCAACCGAGCGAATCGCGCTTCTTCGTCCGCTCGGCGGTCGCCTTGATGATCTCGCCCATCAGCCGGATGGCGTCCATGTCGAGCCCCGTCTTGGTGGAGCCCACGTTCACCGACGAGCAGAGCCGCTCGGTCGTCGCCATCGCCTCGGGAATGGAGCGGATGAGGAGCTCGTCGGCGGGCGTCATCCCCTTGGAGACCACGGCCGAATAGCCGCCGATGAAGTTGACGCCGAGCTTCTTCGCCGCGCGGTCGAGGGTCTTGGCGATCTTCACGAAGTCGGCCGGCTTTTTGCAGCAGGCCGACCCCACGATCGCCGCGGGGGTGATGGAGATGCGCTTGTTGACGATGGGGACGCCGAACTCGCGGCCGATCTCGTCCCCGGTCTTCACCAGGTCCTTCGCGAGCCGCATCAGTTTCGCGTAGAGGTTATCGCAGGTCGTCTTGAGCGACTTGTCCGCGCAATCGAGGAGGGAGATGCCCATCGTGATAGTGCGGACATCGAGATTCTCCTCGAGAATCATCTTGTTGGTTTCAAGGACTTCAGAGATATTGATCATACGATCTCAATTTCCTCTTTATACCCGGTGCATCTTCTCGAAGATCTCCGACTTCTGACAGCGGATCTGCAAGCCGAGATCGCGCCCCACCTCGCCGAGCTCGGCGGCGACATCCTCGAAAGGCGTGCGGCACTTCGCGAGATCGACGATCATCATCATGTTGAAATAGTCCTCGACCACGGTCTGCGAAATGTCGAGGATGTTGATCCGGGCCTTGGCAAGATAGGTGCAAGTCTTGGCGAGGATTCCGACCGTATCCTTGCCGACTACGGTAATAATGGCTTTTTTCATGGTGAGAGGTATTATACCATAATACCCCCGCCGCCGTTCACGGCAGTTCGCGCCGCGGCGGGAAAGTGTACGAAACGTCGCCTCCAGAAGTAAGCGCACGGTTCCCGTGCGTTTCGGACGGGACGCCTTCACTTGATCTTGACTCATTCCGGATATTCCAGCTTCGAGACGTCGAAGCCCCAGGCGGACGCCATCTTGACGAGGGTGTCGCGACGTTCGGCCGGGATGGTCGCCGTCCGCGCGAGAATCCAGAGCGACGAACGGTCCTCGCCCGTCACCAGCGCGAGGTCGTACTCCGGCGAGAGCCAGATGATCCGGTAGTCGCCGTAGAACGGACGGAAGAACGAGATGCGGAACGCACCCTCGTCCGCCGGGCCCGCGAAATGCCCGACCGCCGTCGAGACCTTCACCTCGCCATCGCGCCAACCGCGGTTCTCGATCCGCAGCGTATCGCCATCAAGGGAATAGTCCGCCGTGACGTGGATCAGGTCGCGCTCGTACCATTTCGGCAGTCGCGCAATTTCGTGCCATGTGCCCATGTAGCGGGCGGCGTCGAACCCCTTGACGACCGGGATGTCGTCCGTCGACTGAATCGACGTGCAGCCGATCCCGCCGCAGACGACCAGGAGCGCAAGGAATCCGAAGACAACAGACATCAGGATATTGTTCATCTTGCACCTCTCTTTCCGGGCTTTCAGCCCATGATTGACTTGATGTCGCCGCCGACGCTGCCGATTCCGCACAGGCCAAACCGCTCGACCAGCGTCCGCGCGACGCCCGTCGAGACAAACGCCGGCAACGTGGGCCCAAGACGGATGTTGCGGAAGCCGAGCGACAGCAACGCCAGCAAGACCGCAACCGCCTTCTGCTCGTACCAGGCGATGTCGAAGGCGAGCGGCAGCTTGTTGACATCGTCAAGTCCGAACGCATCCTTAAGCGCAAGCGTGATTCGCACAAGCGAGTACGAGTCATTGCACTGGCCGGCGTCAAGAACGCGCGGAATGCCGGCGATCTCGCCCCTCACGTCCTTGATGTACCGGTACTTGGCACACCCGGCCGTGAGGATCACCGTGTCGTGCGGCAGTTCGAGGGCGAGACGCGTGTAGTACTCGCGCGTCGCGTGGCGTCCGTCACAGCCGGCCATCACCACGAACTTGCGTATCTGACCGGACTTGACCGCAGCAACGATCTTGTCCTTAAGCGCCAGCAGCTGCTTATGCGCAAAACCGCCGACGAGCTCGCCCGACTCGAGGGACTTCGGGGGCGGACACGTCTTCGCACGCGCGATGACGGACGAGAAGTCCTTGGGCTTCCCGTCCTTGCGGTCAGCGACATGACTCACGCCTGGATAACCCGCGACGCCTGTCGTGAAAATCCGATCCCGGTAGGCGTCCATCACCGGCACGATGCAATTCGTCGTCATCAGGATCGCTCCGCCGAAATCGGCGAAGTCCTTCTGCTGACGATGCCATGCGCCGCCGTAGTTCCCCTTGAGATGCGGATACTTCCCAAACGCCGGATAGGCGTGGGCCGGCAACATCTCGCCGTGCGTATAGACATCGACACCCGCATCCTTCGCCTGCTCGAGGAGCTCGGCGAGATCGCGGAGGTCGTGTCCCGACACGAGAATGCCCGGACGGTTACCGACGCCGAGGTTCACGCGCGTCATCTTCGGGTTTCCATAAGCGGCCGTATTGGCCGCGTCCAGAAGAGCCATCGCGCTGACGGCGTTCTTGCCGCAGTCGAGGACGAGCTGCGTCAGCTCCTCCGCCGTGCGTTTCTCGCCAAGTTCCCGCAAGGCCCGGAGGATGAAAGCGTAGACCGCCTCGTCCTCGCGCCCGAACATCGCGGCATGATGACAATAGGCGGCGACACCCTTCAGCCCGAACAGCGTCAGCTCCTTCAGGCTGCGCAAATCGGCGTTCGGTTCGTCAAACGCCCCCGGTCTCTTGCGCGCGCAGACACGCCCGAGACGATGCTCGGCTTCGGCAATCGCCGTCTTGAGGCGTTCGTCGTCGAAGTTTGCGTTCGTGAGCGTCAGGAAAAGCGACAACGTGACGAAGCGTCCGAGTTCAAGCGACGGTTCCTTCTCCGCCGCCAAGTCCTCAAGCCGCGCCACGAGCTCGTCCATTAGCCCTGCTGTGGCGGGACGCTTTCCGCACACGCCGCCCCGCGTGCAGCCGGAGTTCCCGAAGGTCTCCTGGCACTGGCGGCAGAACATGGTCTTCTCGCTGTTGTTCATGTCACACCTTCCTTTCTCGTTTCTTAACTTGTAACGGACGCGGGAGACGCAGAGCCGTGCCTGCGCCTCCCGCGTGGATTCTTCAGGTCGCGCAATCGCGACGGCGGCGGCAACGGCAGCAGCAGCCGATGAATCCGCACACAACCAGGAATCCGACGATTCCAACCGCAGCCCAGATCAGGATATTCGTCATAGCGCACCTCGTTTCTCCTTTGTCGTTCGGAACCCCTTGGCGTCCCGGCCACTCGGCCGAACCCGCCTTTCCTCCCGACGGCGCACATTATGCACTATTCCGTTCTTCTTGTCCGTTGTAATTACAACGGAATTGCAAATCTTCAGTTTCCGCCAATCCAGATGGCCGAGCAGTGCACGACCTAACCTCAGCCTAACCTTAGCAGCCCCTCGGGCCGCCAGTAGACCGCCAGCCCTTCGCCAGCCGTCGCGATTTTAACGATTTCTTCGTTATACTCAAGGCAAGCCGCCCGACCAAACTCAACCTCTTCGTTACCTTTAGCTAGCTCTAAATAGCGATTTTCGAGAAAAGCTTCAACATACACGCTTTCAGGCTTGTAGTTGAGCGGCATCATACTTGGCAATATTCGAATGAATTTCGCGTTTTTATTGCGACAACAAAGGTCTCTGACGAGTTTCTCACCTGGGCTAATAAAGCCGCTTAAGATCGTAAAGCCTTTGTCTATTGCGGTTTCCATTCGTTTTACGGCTTCTTCAAGGTGTTTCCCTTTAACCTGCCGCGAAATACGAAGCGAGACAATCTTATTCTCTTCGTCTAATAGCGCGACGGTACCAACGCCTTTCCAATAATCGGCTCGGTCAAGCCGCGGCGAATCGAGTGGTTCAACAATGCGAAGCGCCTCTGGGCGATTCTTCATCAACTCCCATTTCGCGACGTTGTAGGCGATATAACGCTCGGTTGAGGAAATTTTCTGCTCGTTTGGCAGCAAATGGTCGTGATAGCCCTGCCGCCAGCCGAACTTGGCAGTTAGGCCAAACGCTGTTTGGCCATCGCGACTTACTTTAGAAATATGATTCTTCAGCCGCCTCACCGCGTTACCCAAGAACTTGAGCGGCTCGTCGAGCCCAGCCGCGAGATGGCAGTTGAAATGAAGATGATCTGGCATTACCACGCGCCCGAAGAGCGACAACCCCGGGTTAAACCGCGGCAACGCCTCAAGCGACCGAAGCGTCTCTTCCCCGAGCGGCGACAGTTTCATCTCGCCGCCGACAATCTCGCCAAAAACCGGCCGCCGCGGCTCGGTGACTATCGTAATGAAAAGCGACGCCCCTCGGCTGTAATCCCAGCCCACAAATCGCCGATAGCGCTTTATCTCCTTACGAGGCGGGGTCATAACACCGTTTCATCAACAAAACCAGCCAGATAAGCCATCTCAAGCCGCACTCTCCTCTAAAGTTGAATCCTTAGCTGTTCTCAATCGCAAGAACCAGATTACCCCCGACACAGAGCCAAAGACAGTCGCCAAGTCACAAAACCATTCGCCCACAACATCAAAACAAAAAACTACCATACTGCCTATTCCTGAGAGCTCCTCGGCATCTTCGGTCAGCGCCTCAACGACTCCACTTGCTATGCTCGTTATCATCGCAGGCAGAACCATCAAACCGACCATAATCAAAACAGCTATGAGACCATAGCCGACTGTCGCCCACCAATGGCCCTTGATGACACGATACGATTCGCGGATAGCCGCGCTCCCAGACAAGTTCAGCAAAACTGCCGCCTCGCAGGCAAATGCCACATAGACATACCCTATCAACGCCGGCACCAAAAGCAAGAAGGCAAGTCCCCAAAGCAAAAGCCCTGTCAGCAGATTCACGACCAGGAGCCGTCCCCAGAGTTTAAAGCCTTGTTTGAAATATTCTCCCCAATTCCCCGTTCTCCCGTTACGCCAATCACGCGTCGCCAAGACAATCGGAGTAAGCACAAGAATTCCAATCACATTATCAAGGATCCTGTCAAAACGGTAGGACTTTGCGAGCGCGGCAAAATTTTCGGCATCGCCAAGAACAAATGTCGAATAACACGCACTCAAAATCGCACATGGAATATAGATGATTAGAAGTATCGGTAACAACCGCCAGAGAAGCGGCCAATAACATTTCCAGCTCTCACTGACCCAACCCCGTGTTGCTGAAACCAAACTTTCATCTTTCATATCACCCTCCTCCAATCCAGATGGCCGAGCATATGCTCGGCCTATCCTTCAAACACTCCTTCAATTTCGACAACGTAGACATCGTGGAGGGAGCCACCCGGCTGGCTCCCATACCACTTCTCAAGAATCGACTTGTCGATGAAGTTGGCCTCGGCCATCGACGACTTGAAGAGCTTGCGGCAGTCGTGCGTGTAGCGCTCGGGGCGAATGAACACGAACGCGACCGGCTTGTTCCAGAGCCAGCCGATGCCGCCCCACGAGGCGGTCATCGTGACGATGCCGACAATCAGACCGGCCAGCCGACAATCACGAACCCAGATTTTTCCATCCACGCCGCACCTTCACCGACAGGACTTGCCCAGCAACTTGAAATGGTTCTTGACGAACTCCACCTTACGCTCCTTGCGGAGCTTCGAAAGTTCCGCCGAAAGCGCGCTGCGGTCGACGCACAGGTAATCCGCCAGCGCCTGACGGTCGAAGGGAATGTCGAACTCCACCGACTTCGCCCGCTTCGCGCGGATGTTGAGGAAGAGCATCAGCCGGGCGCGGATCGTCCGCTGCGAGAGAATGCGCAGCTTCTGCTTGAGCGCGAAAGTCGTCTGGCTCATCACGGCAAGGAGGTTGCGGATGAACTGCATATGCGCATAGCACACCTTATGGCACGGATGGGAGAGCTTCGCGATCTCGATGAGGAGCACCGTCGTCTCGCCGACCGCGCTCGCGCTGATGCCCATCGTGGGCACGTCGCGGAAGACGTAGGTGGAGCCGAAGACGCCGTTCTCGGGAATCGTCTCCAGCACATTGCGTCCGCCGTCGATCCGCTGGCGCGTAAGCCGCACCGCCCCCGTCACGACAATGCCGATGCGGTCGCAGGGATCGGACTCGACGATGAAGGTCTGCTTGTTCCTGAGCCGCAGCTCGGAGATGCCCATGCACTCGCACAGGCGGCGGAAACCCTCGTCGTCGATGTCCTTCAGCAGCCGGCACGCCCGCGGAAAGACGACCGGCAGCTTGCGCGCCTTGCCGGAAGCCATCAGTAGTTCTCGGGTTCGATCTGGAAGTAGGCCTTCGGATGCGCGCAGACCGGGCACTCCTCGGGCGCCTGCTTGCCGACGACGATCGCACCGCAATTGCGGCACTGCCACTTGTTCTTGCCGATGCGCACCCAGACCTCGCCCTTCTTGATGTTCTTAAGGAGCTTGCGATAGCGCTCCTCGTGATGCTTCTCGATCTTGGCGACGCCCTCGAACTGCTTGGCGAGCTCGGCAAAACCCTCCTTCTTCGCCGTCGCGGCGAACTCCTTGTACATCTTCGTCCATTCCTCGTGCTCGCCCGCGGCCGCCGCGAGGAGATTCTCTTCGGTCGAACCGATGCCCTTCAGCGCCTTAAACCAGAGCTTCGCGTGTTCCTTCTCGTTCAGCGCCGTTTCCTGAAAGATCGCCGCGATCTGCTCGTAGCCGTCCTTCTTCGCGCGCGAGGCGAAATAGTCATACTTGTTGCGCGCCTGGCTTTCCCCGGCAAACGCAAACATTAGGTTCTTTTCGGTCTTGGATCCCTTGAGGTTCATCTTTCATTCCTTTCCTTAAAAACCAACTCGGCCTATTATACCACAATCGCCGCGCCGTTGACAGTAGCCAAAAGCACCGTGCGGATGCGATCTGCCGCAAGCTCCGTAAGCGCCGCGAGCGCACGGCGGTAGGCGTCCATCTGTCCCGCATAGGTCGCGCGGAGCCGGGCGGCGAACGCCGCCTCCGTCTCGCCCTGCAGCCGGGCGTTCGTCTTGAAGTCGTAGATCGTCGCCGAGCGCGCCGCGCCCGCGCCCGTGAAGACCACGCGGTCGAAGCGCCCCGAAACCCACTGCCCGTCCACGAAGACCTCGAACGCCCGCTCGCGCCAGAGCGCGACGAAATCGGCGGGCTTCACCAGCGCCCGCTCGAAATCCGTCTTCGCCGCGCTCGCCTCCAGAAACTCCAGATGCTCGTATTCGGCGTGCGCCGCCGTACCCTTCGCGAGCGCCAGTTTCCGCGCGTTCCGCGGCGCAAAGAGCCGCCCCGCGCTTTCGCCCGAATGAAACGCGAGCGACGGCAGCCGCCGCCTGACCAACTGCCGCGGCCCGCGGGCCAACGGCGGCGGCACGGCGACCGCCTGGGAGCCCTCGGCCCCGCCCTGCCGCCAGTCCTTGCCGTCGAAGGCGAAATACCACCCGGGGTCTCCGAGCGGCTCGGGAAGCGCCTCGCGGACGAACTGCGAAAAACGCACGGCCTTCTCCTTCTCCGAACTGGGGTGCAAAACGACGGTCATCGCCCGCACCGCCCGCGTCATCGCCACGTAATAGGCGCAAAGCTCCTCCTCGACCACCCGCTCAAGGCGCTGTTCGGCCGCCACGCGAAGCTTCGGCACCAAGGCCGTCACCGCCGCGCCGGGATCGGGGAGAATCCAGTCCTCGCCGACAAGCGGCCCCTCCCGTACGACCGCCAGCCCCTTCGGTTCGTAGAGCGGCAGCAGCACGTAATCGAAGCCGAGCCCCTTCGAGCGGTGAATCGTCAGGATCTTGATCTTCCCCGGTTCCGCCACATTGCGTTTTTTCTTCGCCCGCAGGAAGCGGATGAAATCCCCGAGCCGCACGCCCGCCTCCAGTGCGCCTTCGAATTCCGCCGCCGCCCGCAGGAGGTCGGTGAAGCGCTCTTCCGTAAAGGCGCTCCAGGCCTGCGCCGGATCCTCGGGCAACAGCGCGCGCAGTCCGCGGAAGGTCCGCACCAGTCCCTGCGTGGCGAAATCGAGGGCGAAGGTCTCCGAGAGAACCGCGGCCTCGGGCACCTCCGCGCCGTATTTCGCCTGCGCAAGCGGCGAACGGCGGAAATGCTCGTAGGCCTGCCGGTCACCCGGATGGTCGGCGAGGCAAAGCGTGTCGAGAAACGGCATCAACGCCGGAGTATCGAGGATATCGCTCTCCCCTTCCCAGACGACCCCCTTGATCCCCATCGCCTTCAGCCGCGAGGCCAGTTCCATCCCGACGCCGTTTGCGCGGACGAGAATCGCCGCGGAAAGGCCGCGGGAAACCGGATCGACGGCAGCCAGCGCATGGGCAAGCGCCGCGGCAAAATCCTCCACCTTCGCGCCGGAGGCCTCCACCGCCTGCACAAAGCCGCCGAGTTCCGGCTTGGCCGACTCGTGCTCGCCCGCTTCCCAGCCGGGGAACTCGTCCCGCAGCCGCCCGTGTACGAAAACGCGGTTGACGGCCTCGGCGATCGGCGGTCCGTAGCGCCAGGAGCGCTTGAGTTCTCCGACTTCATAAGCCCCGCTCTCCCGCTCGCCCGTGAAGATGCCGACGTCGCCGTTCCGCCAGCCGTAGATGGCCTGCTTGCGATCGCCGACGATAAAGACGGACTTCTCGCCGTCCGACTGCTTCGCCTCGTCCAAAAGCCCCGTGAGCGCCCGCCATTGCTCGCGGCTCGTATCCTGGAACTCGTCAAGCGCCCAGGCGCGGATGCGCGCATCGAGCCGGTACTCGATCGCCCGCCGCGCGTTCTCGTCGAGCGCGAGGATAAGCCGCGGCACATCGTCAAAGACGAGCCGCCCCCGTCCCCTCACCCGCGCAGCATATTCGGATTCGAACGACCCGACGAGCATCCGGATGCCGCGTGCGCGTTCGGCCCGCGTCCACACCGCCGCCCGGACGAGTGCGGCCCAAACCTCCCGCAGCGCCGCAAGCTGCGCCCCGCCGAAGACATAGGACTTGCGGTTGTAGCTGATCTCCACCGCCGCCCCCGCGAAGAGCGCGGCGCCCTGCTCGAAGAACTTGGCGGCAAAGCCCTTCTTGGGCGCCAGCGTGCCACGGAAATCGCGCACCCAGGCGACGAACTCCCGCCAGGGCGCGGAATCGACGAAAGACGCGATCGAATCGGCGAGGCGAGCGAGCGCGGCGGGCGCGAGCGGTGCGGGCGCGAACGCCCCGAGGTCCAGCCGCGCGGCGTCGCCCCACGCGAGCGGATCCGGCAGCGCAAGATACCGCCGGTGCCAGAACGCGACGAAACTGCGGAAGGTCTCGGTGAAGCTCCGCACGTTCTCGCGGTCCATCGCCAGCTGAAACGCCTCGTTGAACGCCCGCTTGAGCGCGGCGCCCGTCCGCCGGAGGATGCCGAAGGAAACGCGCGCACGCGCCGCCCCCGACGCATATTCGTCCATCATCTCCAACTTTCCCGTCAGCCCCAGCTCCAGCGGAAAACTGCGGACGATGCGCATGAGGAAGCTGTCGAGGGTGCCGATCTGCGAGAGATGCTGCGTGGCGATGACTTCGCGCAGGAGCGCCGCGGCCTCGGGATCCTTCCCGACCCGCGTGGCGAGAAGCGACACGAACCGCTCGAAGATCTCGCCCGCCGCCGCCCGCGAGAAGGTGAGCGCCACGATCTCCTGCGGCTTCACGCCGCCCTTGAGGAGCGTGATCAGCCGCTCGGCGAGCGCCTGGGTCTTGCCGGTACCGGCGGACGCCTCAATCAGCATGTTCGCCGTCATTTCGCCGCCTCCTCCTCCAGGGCCCGGACGCGCGCACGCTGATCGGCGATCCACGCCGGCGCGACGCTCTCCTCGGGCGTATTGAAGATCCAGTCCGCGAAATCCCACCGCCAGTCGTTCGAGGCCGACGGCGGCCAGAAGACGCCGCGCTCGATGCGGTCGATGAGTTCGCGCACCTTCGCCTCGGCCTCGGGCACATAGGCCCCGCTCATCGGCTCCGAGAAGAAGGTGGCCTCCGGGGTCTTCCCCAATACGCAATAGACCGACGTGATCCGCTCGCGCTTCGCCTCGGGGAACTCGGCGTCGGCGTCGAGCATCGCGCAGTAAAGCGGCAGCTGCAAGCTCCGCCACCCCAGCTTCGGGTCGCGCCAGACCGCCTGCTCGGGACGGTCGAAGGTCTTGTAGTCGATGACGCACCATTCCCCCGTCCGCTCGTTGAAGTCGATGCGGTCGGTGCGGCCGCTGACGGTCGTATGGCCGTAGCGGACCTTCAGCTTCCGCTCGGTGGCGACGATCCGCCAGCCCTCGGCGTGACGCGCGGCCTGACGCACCGCGAAGGCCGCGAGACGGCGCTTGAGCGACTCGCCCTGCAAGGCGACGATGGCGGGAACGGCGGTGCCAAAGCGCTCGCCGAGGAGCGCGTCCACGAGCTCCGCCAGCTCTGCGGCGATTTCCTTCGGATCCTCCGAATCTTTCCGCGCACCCGCCCCCCAGCGTTCCAGCGCATCGTGGGCGAGGGTGCCGAACTCCGAAGGGTCGAGTTCCTCCGCGCGGTCATCCTCCTTTTCGCCGAAGGTCTTCTTGAGGCAGTAGGTGAAGGGACAGTGCAGATAGAGGTCCAGCGAGGACGGCGAGGTATAGGCGAGCTCCTGCCGGGCGGGCGGGATCTCCAGCTTAAGCCGCCACGCTTCGGGAAAATCGGGCGAACGCGCCTCCGCCGTTCCCGCGCGAATGCCGTAGAACCGCCGCACGCGCTCCACGAGCGCCGCATCGTCCGCGCCGGCGAAGAGAAGCCGCGAGGGCTTGAGCACGTCACCCGCCGCATCCAGCGCTCGGAAGAACACCTTCACCGCTCCGGGCGCGCGGCAGGCGAGCGCCGACACCAGGATCCGCCGATCGCGCTGCGCGCGCGCGGCATTGTCGGCCAGCCCCAGACCGCGGCGGAGGCGGTCGGGCAGGAAGGCGTGCCCCACCACCGCCTCGGGAACCCGACCCTCGTTGAAACCGGTGAGGACGATCTCCTCCGCCTTCAGGAACGGCAGCTCCAGCCAACCGTCGGTCTGGATCACCTCGCCCTCGTCCGGCTCCAGGGAATACGTCGCCTCGCGCAGCCGGAAGGCAAAAAGCTCCACATCCTCGCCGCACTCGTCCAAAAGCCCGTTCACCGCCTCGGCCGCCGCCGCGAATTCGCGGGAATCGGCCTCGCGCTCGTCCAGCAGGCGGTCGCGGAAGATGACCTCGAGCAACTGCCGCACCCCCTTCTTGCGCAGGCAGGCATCGACCTGCTCGAAGATCGCCCGCAGCTTGCCGTCGGTCTTAGGCCCGATGTCGTCGATCTTCTCCGGCAGGAGCTTCGCCTGGGCGTTGTCGAGCCGGTTCAGGGCCGCCACGTACTCCTCCGGCTTGAGCCGCAGTTCCGCCGACAGCCACCGCCGCACGTCACCGCTGCGGACAAAGGCCGAAAAGACGTTATAGGAACGCGTCCGCTTCAACGCGGAAAGCTGCTCCACGAGATGACCGAGCGACGAAGTGGCGAGCGCGCGGCACGACGGATCGTGAACCTTGAGCCCCTTGGCCTGCAAGGCGCCCTGGATTTCCGGAAACTCCTCGCGATCGGCCACCGAGAGGGCGGGCAGCGCCTCCGTCGGCGCGACCGCGGCGAAAATCGCCGCCACCTTCTCCGCCACCGCCGCCGAGGTCGCACAGGGAATGACGGGCGCGGCGGCGAGCACCTTCGCCTCCAGACCGGACGGAATCGCATCCGCCGCCGGGAGCGACAGTTCGCGGAGCGCGATGCCGTCCCGCTCCGCCAGCGTCGCCAGAAGCCGCCGCAGCGCGGGCAGCGGATCGAGGACGCAGGCGAGGACCACCGTCTCCACACCCGGCAAGACCGGCGGGGAGGCCAGCGTCGCCTTCATCTTCGCGATGCGGTCGGTCTTCCCCGCCGCCTTCAGCGCCGCGAGATAGCGCTCCTCCAGCGCGGCGAGTTCCCGCCAGCGCGCGATTTCGAAGTCGGCCGTCTCCTCGTCCGCTAGGATTCCGCCGATCCGTTCCGCGACATCAGCGAACGACAGCGCGTCGGCGCCGAGCACGCCGCGGATATCCGAGAGCTGCGCGGCCATGTCGAGCGTGCCCTTCTCGCCGAGGGCCGCGCGGAAGGCGCGGATCTCGTCCGTCCGGCCTGCGAGACCGTCTTCATCGCCGGACAACAGGAGCTGCGCGCCCTGCACGACGACGGGCGGCACCAGCGCGCCGAGCCGACGGGCGAGTTCCAAGCGCAGCCGACGGCCGCTCTGCGCGGTGGGGACGACCACCAGCACCTGGGCGAGCGACTTGGCGCCGGCGGCATCGACGCGCACCAGCTTCACCAGCTCCGCGCTCACCGCCTCCAGCGGCTTTTCAGTAAGGTCCAGAACCACCCGCTCCATCAGAACCTACTCCTCCTCCACCCGGCGGCGCAAGGCCTTCACCTCGGAACGGGCGTGCTTGTCGGCGAGCATCTTCTGCTTCTGACGACGCGAGCGGCGGCGCTTCTGGCGGCGGATCTTCTCCGCCTTCTGCCGCGCGGCCGACTTGCGTTTGTGCTCGCGTTCAAGGATCGTCTCGGCGAGCATCCGCCGCGCGAGCCACCGGTTGTCCTCGCGGCTGCGGCTTTCGCCGACCTTCACCGCCACGCCGCTCGGCTCGTGCGAGAGGCGCACCACCGACGAGGTCTTGTTGGTCTTTTGCCCGCCCGGCCCGCCGCCGAGGATGAAGCTCTCCTCCAAGTCCTCTTCGAAAACGGAGGCCTCGGCCATCAGCGCCTTGATCTTCGCAAGGGTCTCGGGAGAGATCATCTCGCCTCCTCCGGAAAGACGGCGCCGAAGGCCCGGAGGGCCTGCACCGTCTCGCGCACGTCGTGAACCCTGACCATCGCCGCGCCCGCCGCCGCACAGCCGAGGGCGAGCCCCACGGAACCGCCGAGGTTCTTGCCGAGCACCTTTGCGCCCGTCAGCTTCTGCACGATCCGCTTGCGGCTGACGCCCACGAGGACGCGCCCCCTTTTCGCAAGCTCGCGCACCGAACGGACCAGCGACAGATCCTCCTCGCGCGTCGTGCCGAACCCGATCATCGGATCGAGATAGACCCGCTCGACGATTTCGCGATAAGGCGCATCGTCATCGCCCAGGCGGCACGGAACCACAAGCTCCGCCGCGGCATGCGCCTTGACGAGTGCCACCATCGCCGGAATCGGTTCGCGGGCGACGCAGTTAATCATCGCCGCGCCCAGTTCGAGGGCGCGCGCGGCCGTCTCGGGGTGATAGGTATCCACCGACACCCTCGCCTGCCAGCCCGCCATCTCCCGCAAGACCGGTTCAATCCGCGCCCATTCCTCCTCCCACCCGACGGGGGTGGCGCCGGGACGGGTGGACTCGCCGCCGAGATCGACGATCTCCGCGCCCTCGTCCAGCAGATTCCGCGCGCGCCGCAGCGCCTCCTCCGGCCTGAAATACCGCCCGCCGTCGGAGAACGAATCCGGCGTCACGTTGACGATTCCCATCACGCGGCAGTTCATCTCCGGCTCCCCCCGTCTTCCTCCAGCCCGGCCGTTTCCCTCAGGATGCGGACGGCGACAGGCGTCACATTGGTGCCCCGCCAATGCCACGCGCCCTCCCTCTGGGAGGAGACTAGGTCGATCGCACGACGAGTCGCATCCATCCCGTTGGTGGCGTAATACGCGACGAAATCGCGTGCGGCGACGGCGTTCGTCGCCGCATTGGTCGCGGCGACGGCGAGCGCATGCCGGACCTCGTTGAGAACGCTCGGCTCCAGCACCTCGTCGCTGACGAGCGCCGGCACCGCCACGCCCACGGCGCCAACGGCATACCCGCAGGCACCCAGCAGCAATCCGCCGCCGAACAACCTCCCGAGCCATCCCCTCGCCGGCCGCCTCCACGCCATTCGGCGTAATTCCCGACATTCCTTCATGCCGAAGATTGTATCATATTTTCCTCCCTTCGCTCACGCCGCCCGCTTGAGCTTCTGAACCGCCGCCTCGCCGCGGTGACTCTTCACCGCATCCGCCAGCCGGGCAAGCGTCTCCGGATGTTCCTTCAGGAACGCGGCGGCCGCCGTCTGCCCCTGCCCGAGCTGCTCGTTGCCGAAGGAGAGCCAGCTGCCGCGCTTCTCCACGATGCCGCGCTGAAGCGCCGCGTCGATCACCGATCCCTCGTAGGAGATTCCGCCGGCATAGAGGATGTCGAACTCCGCTTCCGTGAAAGGCGGCGCCACCTTGTTCTTCACCACCTTGACGCGCGTCCGGTTGCCGACCACTTCGCCGCCCGCATTCTTAATGGCCCCGATGCGCTGCACCTGCAATCGACAGGTGGCGTAGAACTTGAGCGCCTTGCCGCCGGGCGTGGTCTCGGGATTCCCGAACATGACGCCGATCTTCTCCCGCACCTGGTTCGTGAAGATGCAGAGGGTCTTCGTCTGGGCGATCGCCGCCGTGAGCTTGCGCATCGCCTGCGACATCAGCCGCGCCTGCAGCCCCACGTGACTGTCGCCCATCTCGCCGTCGATCTCCGCCTGCGGCGTCAGCGCCGCCACCGAATCGACCACGATCACGTCGAGCGCCCCCGAACGGACGAGGTCTTCGCAGATCGCCAGCGCCTCTTCGCCGCTCGACGGCTGCGAGACGACCAGCTCCTTGAGGTTCACGCCGATCTTCCTCGCATAGCCCGGATCGAGCGCGTGCTCCGCGTCGATGAAGGCCGCCGTGCCGCCAGCGCGCTGGGCGTTCGCCACCGCGTGCAGGGCGAGCGTCGTCTTGCCCGACGACTCGTGCCCGTAGAGCTCGACGATTCTCCCCTTCGGAAGCCCGCCGACTCCAAGCGCCAGATCGAGCGACAGGGCGCCCGTCGGCACCACCGCCACGTCTTCGTTCACTTCGTCGCCCAGCCGCAGGATCGACATTTCGCCGAACCGCTTCTGGATCTCGCCCATCACCTTTTCCAATGCTCCGTTCATTTTCCTCACCCCCAGATTACCTTCTTTTCATGTGGTACGAACAGATCGACGCGCTCGATGTGGTCGATTACGGGTTTGCCGCCCTCGGGCGTGCCGTAAACCTCGATGACGTCGAAACGATATCCCGCCTTCCAGCGGTTGATGCGCCGCCAGGCGTCGAACGCCCTGCGGACATTCAGCATCTTGCGGCGGTTGACCGCGCGCAGACGCCGCTGGTAAGGCGACATCTCCGCATGCTGCTTGACCTCGACGAAGACGAGCGTATCGCTCGCCCGGTCGTAAGCCACCACGTCGATCTCCAAGCGCTGGTCGCGCGCGACGGGGCGGGCGTTGCGGTCGAGAATCACGTAGCCGCGAAGCCGCAGATGCTCGACCGCCCGTTCCTCGCCCCACTCGCCGCGCTCGACACCGAGATTCGCCTGCTTACGCGGCATTCGCATGAATCGCCTTTCTCGCCGCCGCTTCATAAGCCGAGGTGTCGTGCGCGACCACCTGCGGAATCCCGAAGCAGATGACGCCGAACGAATTCTCAATCGCGAGCGCCAACCCCATCGCCTCCCAGGAAGCGAGCGTAATACACGCGCTTACATCGCCGTCTCTCTTCCCCGGGGTGGTGCGATAGACCTCGAACAGATACCCGTTCGCGACCTCCGTCTGATGCTGGAGCCGGATATGCGTGGAATAACGCGCCGACTGATGGAAGAGGCCCTTGCCGCCCTCCAGCGACTCGCATTCGCCGCGGAAGACCTGCAGTATCTTGGCGAGATCGAAGAAGTCGAGCTTCACCCAGATCTTGTTCTCCGTATCAAACGTCGAATAGGTGGGGATCGGTCCGCGGCGGTCGCCCACGGTCTTCTGGTTCATGAAGCACGTCATGATCGAGCCGTCCTTCAGGTCGTGCGCCGGGTGAAGCTCCATCATCAGCGCACAGCCGGTTCCCTTCGCATTCGGATGAAAGATCGAGAAGACCGGACGGCCACCGGCCGCCGGACGCTCCGAGTCCGTTGATTTCATCGTATTCGCAGTTTCATTCATCGTTTCGTTCCTTTTTTCTTTTTTCGGTACGCCGACGTCCACCGTGGACGTCAGGCCCAAAATCCCCGCCCCTCGGCATCGAGCTGCCGATAAGTGGCCGCCGAGAGCAGATGCTCCTCCTTCACGGCTTCCGATTCCGCAAGATCGGCCACCGTGCGCGCCACCCTGAGGACGCGATCGTAGGCGCGGGCCGAAAGCTTGAGCCGGTCGATGATGCCGCGCATCTTCTCCTGCTCGCGCACCCCCAGCCGACACACCTCGGCCAGATGGCGGCTCTTAACCTCGGCATTCGTCACCACGCCTTTCAGCCCGCGATAGCGCAGGCGCTGGATCTCCCTCGCCCGCAGAACCCGCGCGCGCAGTTCGGAACTCGGCGGCGAGGGCCGGGCGCCCTGCAGTTCCGCGGCCGGAACGGCGCTTACGGAGACATGGATGTCGATGCGGTCGAGGAGCGGCCCGGAGACGCGGTGCTGATACTTGAGGATCTGCGACTGGGTGCAGCGGCATTCGTGCGTGGGATCCCCGAACCATCCGCAGGGACAGGGATTCATGGCCGCGATGAGCATGAACTTCGAGGGATAGTCGTGCGCCGCCGCCGCCCGCGAGACGCCGACGTGCCCGTCTTCGAGCGGCTGCCGCAGGACCTCCAGCGCCTGCCGGGGGAACTCCGCGAACTCGTCAAGGAAAAGGACGCCGCGGTGGGCGAGCGACACCTCGCCGGGAAGCGGATGGGCTCCGCCTCCCAACAGCCCGATCGAACTCACCGTATGATGCGGCGCCCGGAACGGACGCGAGGTGACGAAGCCGTTCGCCCCCTTGGCCGTACCCGCCACCGAATGGATGCGCGAGACCTCCAGCGCCTCCTCCACCGAAAGCGGCGGCAGGATCGACGGCACCCGGCGCGCGATCATCGTCTTGCCCGCGCCCGGCGAACCGAGCATCAGCAGGTTGTGCCCGCCGGCGACGGCGACCGTCACCGCCTCGACGGCGATCGCCTGGCCCTTCACGTCGGCGAAATCCTCGCCCGTACCGTCTTCGCGCGCCACCAGGTCGGCAAGGTCGGTGACGACGGGGCGGATCTCCAGCTCGCCGCCCAGGTAGCCGACGGCCTCCTTGAGCGTACGCACGGGAATGACGTCGATGCCCTCGACCACACTCGCCTCCTCGGCGTTCTCGGCGGGAACCAGCACCGCCCGCCGACCGATGCGCTTCATCTCCATTACGATCGGCAGAATCCCCCTGACGCGCCGCACCTCGCCGGAGAGCGACAGTTCCCCCGCCATTCCGTATTCGTCCAGGTGTTCGTTCGCCACCTTGCCCATCGCCTTGAGAAGGCAGACGGCGATCGGCAGATCGTAAACAGGACCCTCCTTCTTGACATCGGCAGGCGCGAGATTGGCGATTACGGCAAACTCCGTCTTGGTATCGTAATGCGAGGAGCGGATCGCCGCGGGGATCCGTTCCTTCGCCTCCTTCACCGCCTGGTCGGGAAGCCCGACGATCGTAAACGAGCTGGTGGCGACGGTGGAGAAGACCTCGATCTCCACCGTTCGCGCATCCACGCCGCTGAGGGCACCGCTGTAGCACTTTGAAAACATGTTCGCATCCTTTCCTTTCGGACGCGAACATTATGACAGAATCCGCTATCGGGATCGTCTCGCGGACATCAAGCGAAAATCAAGATTTCGTGATTTTCACTTCAGCAGCTGATAGCCGATGCCGCGGCGGGTGGCGAGGAGATCGGCGGCAGGCCCGAGCTTTTCGCGCAGCCGCTGGACATGAACCTGGAGGATATGGACGTCGCCTGCGAAATCGGCGCCGCGCACGATATCGAAGATCTCGTCGTAGGTGAAGACCTTGCCGCGCTCCGACAGGAGCAGCCAGAGGATGTCGGCCTCGGTCTTGGTGAGCGGCGTCCGCTCCTCCGGTCCTTCGATGACGAGCCGGTCGAAGTCAACCGTCAGCCGGCCGAGCGCCGCGCGCCGCGGCGCCTGAACGGCCTCATCCACGGCCGAACGCCGCGAAAGCGCCGCGCGAATCGCCGCGAACACCACCGCCCGGGCGACGGTCTTGGAGAAGTAGCCGTCGGCGCCGACGCCGTAGCCGCGCACCTGATCGACATCGGAATCGTAGGCGGTGAGGAAAATTACGGGCAGGAGCGGATCGCGCCGCCGGATCTCCTCGCAGGTGGCGATGCCGCCGCGCCGCGGCATATCGACATCGAGCAGGACGAGATCGGGACGGTGCTCGGCGATGGCCGCAAGCGCCTTCTCGCCGTCGGCCGCCTCTCGCACGGCATAGCCCTCGCGCACGAGTTCGCGCGCGAGGTCCTGACGGAGGACGCGCTCGTCATCGACGACGAGAATCTCCGCCGTCGCCGTCACTTCAGCTCGCTCTCGAGCGCGCGAGCGAGCTGGTCGGGGCACGAGGTGCCGTTCCGGCACTGGATGCCCTTGAGCATCTGCACGACCTCCGCGACCTTGCGGCCGATGACGAGTTTCGCGACACCCTGCGTGTTGCCGGGACAGCCGCCCACGAACTGACAGAAGGTGACGATGCCGTCCTTCACCTCATAGCGGATCTCCTGCGAACAGGTGCCGACTGGCTTATAGCTCTTCATCGTCTCCTCCTTAGAGTTCGGTTGTAAGGCGCTTGACCAGCTCCTCGGCGGTCATCGAGCCGAGGTCGCCCTCGGCGCGGCTCCTGACCGAGACCGTGCCCGCCGCCTCGTCACGGGGACCGACGACCACCTGATAGGGAATCTTCATCAGCGTCGCCGCGCGGATCTTCGCCCCCAGCTTCTCGGCGGAAGTGTCGATATCGACGCGGAAGCCCGCGCCCTTGAGCGCGGCGGCCGTCTTCTTCGCGTAATCAAGCGCCTTGTCGGAAATCGGCAGCACCCGCACCTGCTCCGGCGCGAGCCACAGCGGAAACGCGCCCGCGTAGTGCTCGATGAGGATGCCGAAGAAGCGCTCGATGGAGCCGAGAAGCGCGCGGTGCACCATGTAGGGCTGGTGCTCCTTGCCGTCATCGCCCACATAGGTGAGGTTGAACCGCTCCGGGAGGTTGAAGTCGAACTGCACGGTGCCGAGCTGCCACGGACGCCCGAGCGCATCCTTGATCTTCATGTCGATCTTCGGGCCGTAGAAGGCGCCGCCGCCCTCATCGACCTCGTACTTCATCCCCTCCTGGTCAAGCGCATCGCGAAGCGACGCGGTCGCCTGCTCCCAGCGCGCGGGATCGCCCACCGCCTTCGCGGGCTTGGTGGAGAGATACGCCTGAATGTCGTGGAAGCCGAACTTCCCGAGCATCTTCTTCGCGAACTCGACCGTGTCCTTGATCTCCTGCACGATCTGCTCGGGCGTACAGAAGATGTGCGCATCGTCCTGCGTGAAGCCGCGCACGCGGAACATTCCGTGGCGGACGCCGTCCTTCTCGTAGCGATAGACGGTGCCGAGCTCCGCATAGCGGATGGGAAGATCGCGATAGGAGCGCTTCTCGAACTGATAGCACTGGATGTGGAACGGGCAGTTCATCGGCTTGACATAATAGTCCTGGATGTACGCATCCTTGCCTTCGCCTTCCTGCACGTGCATCACCGGGAACATGCCCTCCTTGTAGAAGCCGAGATGGCCGGAGGTCTCCCACAGATTCGACTTGCCGACATGCGGGGTGTACACCACTTCGTAGCCGGCCTCGTAATGCTTCTGGCGCCAGTAGTTCTCGATCGCCACGCGCACACGCGCGCCACGAGGCAGCCAGTGCGCAAGGCCCGGACCGACCGTGTCGTTGATCGTGAACAGCTTCAACTGCTTGCCGAGCACGCGATGGTCGCGCTTCTTCGCCTCTTCTTCGCGCGCGAGGATGTCCTTCAGCTCCGCCTCGTCCTTGGCGATGATACCGTAGACGCGCTGCAGCATCTTGTTCTTCTCGTCGCCGCGATAGTAGCTGCCCGCGACCTTCATCAGCTTCACCACGCCGATCTGCTTGCTGTGTTCAACGTGAGGGCCGATGCACATTTCGAAGTAGTCGCCCACCGTGTAGGTGCTAATCGCTTCGCCCGACGCCGCGACATCCGCCAGACGTTCGAGCTTGTACTTCTGGCCGGCCAGCTTCTCCGCCACCTCGGCCTGCGTCATGTTCTTCTGGACGAACGGTTCGTCCAACGCAATCAAACGCGCCACTTCCTTCTCGATCGCCGGGAAATCCTCCGGCGCAAGACGATGCTCGAGATCAAAATCATAATAGAATCCGTCATCCGTCGCCGGGCCGATATCGGTCAGGGTGCCCGGAAACAGATTACACACGGCCCGCGCCACGAGATGGGCGGCCGAGTGACGACGCATTTCTTCTGTAATGTCCATTTTTGCTAACTTCTCCTTAGAAGCTAATATAATACTACTGTTTGGGGTCCAAAACAAGTTGAAAATGAGTTCAAGTAAAAAAATATTACATGAACGGATTGCTTTCAACTTCACGGCCGATCGTCGTCGGCATGCCGTGTCCGGGGATCACCATTGTCTCCGGCGGCAGTTTCGCCAGCCGCGCTAGCGACGCGCGCATCTGTTCCGGACTCCCCCCGGGGAAATCGGTGCGTCCGCACGAACCCGCGAAAAGCGTATCGCCCGAGACGAGCAGATGTTCTGCCGGAAAGTGAAAGCACACGCTGCCGGGCGTGTGTCCCGGCGTCGCCAGCACGGTCAAGGAAAGTCCGCCGAACGCGAACGTCGCACCGTCCACTAGATCGGTCGTCAGCGTTGCCGGACGCGCCACCTTCTCGTACTCCGGCGGCCACACGTTGAGCGGCGACACGAACACCGCCTCGTCGGCACTCGCCAGATGCACGGGCAGCCCGGGCCACTTCGCGAGAAGCGCCGGAATGCCGCCGATGTGATCGAAGTGCGCGTGCGTCAGCAGAATGCACGCGGGCGTCAGGCCTTTCCCCGTGCAGAATGCCACAAGGCCTTCCCCTTCGGACCCCGGATCGACGATGATCGCCTGAGCGGGATCCTGCCACAGGATCACGCAATTCTCGCCTAGCTCACCAACTGGAATGATCTGACGTTTCATCTGCCGCCCTCTCACTTTCCTGCTTCCGGCGTATTCCATCCCTTCACGGTGTAGACGATCCGCCCCTTGTCGGACGGCGCTTCGATCGCGCTCGTCACCGACTCGCCCGGCAGCAACGAGAAGTAGTTGTCGGAATAATGGACCGGCGTCACATAGCGTCCCTGCGCATCCACGCCTTTGATACGCACCATGAACGCGATCTTCGTGCCGACATTCTGCACGGTGAGTCCCGTCGCCGTCGACGTGACCTTGAGCGTGGTCGTCGGCAGTTTCGCGAGATCCTCGAATCCGTTCACGCAGGGTCCCGTCTCGCTCTTTGCGCCACCATACTTCGCGTTCGAACGCCAGTAGAATGTCGAGGCGATCTCGCGTCCCTTCTCAAGCAGTCGCAACTTGATGAAGTGCGGCTGCGTGAGCTTGAGATCGCCGAACGGAATCGTGAAGAGGTCGATGTGCGCTTCACCCGGAACCGTCGCCTCCGCCGTCTTCTCCCACACCTTGCGCGAATTGAAGTCGTACACTTCCGCACGCACCGCAAGCGTACGCGTCTCGTAGATGTCGCTCACCACCGAAACGCGGTCCTTGAGGTATTCATACTGCGCGTGCAGCGGCTCCAGCGCATTCTTCTGCGCGAAGAAGCTCGCCGTCTGGTCGAGATCGTAGTCCCACGCGTGCGAACCGATCTGAGGGATCGGCGTATTGTTGTACCAGAAGAGTACGCCCGTCGCCGTCATCCGCGCCCGGTTCCACGTCTCCCACAACGCACGGTGCGCGAGTGCGTCGGCCGCCTGCGACTTACGCGCATACTCGTCCAGGGACGACGAAACGCCGTACCCGTTCACATGCTTGTGGTGGAATGCCGTCATCTGGTCGAATCCGCCGCCTTCACGGTACTTCCACGCCGCCACGTTCATCGGCCACAGCAGCTTTTCCGGCATGAACGCCCGCAGCTGCTCGACACACGGCAGCGCACATGTACCATACTCGGGGTTGAAACCATACACGCGGCTGCCGCGCGGACTCGCCGTGTCCTCATAGTACCGCATCGGATTCACCGGGAAGTACGGCGAACCGTCATGCACGCCGTCGCATTCGCTTTGCATCATCCAACTCGTCGTGCCCGTGAGCGCCTTCACCAGCTGCTCCGTACCCGAAACCTCCGTGGACTCGTTTGACGCCACATAGTGCACAAGCGACGCATGCGAACGAATGCGCTTGACCGAATCGGAGACATTCGCGAGATAAAGCTGCGTGTCGTCCGGATGGCGCGTATCGCCTGTCATCCAGAACTCCTGCCACACGAGCAGTCCATACTCGTCGCAAAGCTGATAGAAGTAGTCGCTCTCCACAATGCCGCCACCCCAGAGGCGCACCAGGTTCACACCGCTCTCCGCCGTCAAGCGCAGCTCCTTCGCCATGCGTGCGTTGTCCGTCTTGAGCATCGCCTCCGGAATCCAGTTCGTCCCGCGGATGAATACTTTCTTCCCGTTCACATAGAACTGGCGCGCACCCTTCGGCCCCGACTGATCGCTCGTCGCCTGTCGCACACCGAAACGGATCTGCGCCCGATCGGAACAGACCCACCATTTCTTCTTGCTGCCCTTTTCAACCTGCAGTTCCACGCGCGCCGTATAGAGGTTCTGCGGTCCCTTGTTGCGCGGCCACCAGAGTTTCGGACGGGACAACTTCGCCGTGAGCGGAACGGTCCGTCGTTCGCCGCGAATCAGCATGAGCTTCTCGGACTTCGCCACCTCTTGCCCATCGACGAACCAATGCAGCACGCAACCACGCCGCCCCGTCGCGACATTGTGCAGGTCGACTTCGCAGGTCAGCGTCGCTTCGGAGAAGTCCTTGTTCAGGGCCGTCCGCACATACGGCGCGTCAAGACGCACGTCGTCCGTCGCGAAGAACGTGATGTCACGCCAAATGCCCGTATTGCGGTCGCGGATGCCGTCGTTGAACGTGAAGTCCCAGCCGGCAGACATCAGCATCGTCACATTGCGCCCGATTTCGCCGTCGCCACCATTGTGGAATTCGCCGTTCGCCGCACCCCAGACCTTCGGCTTCACGGTGCCGGAATGATCGACCGGCCACACTTTCACCAGAAGCGCATTGGGCTCCCCCGCCTTGACGAAGCCCGTCACGTCCACGGCGTTACGCGCGAACATGCCGGCCGTCGAAGCCGCGAGGTGTCCATTGAGATAGATCTCACTGCGGTAGTTGATGCCTTCGGGACGCATCCACACCGTCTTGCCTTTGAAATCCGCCGGCAGCTTCACCGTTGTACGGAACGTTGCCGTATAGAAGTCGCGATTCTGGCTGAGGTCGGGAATAAGCTTCCGCTCGAGCTGGTTGTTGAGCCCCCAATAGGGATCGGGAACCTTCTTGTTTGCAACGAGCGTCCCCAGCACGGTACCCGGAACCTTCGCCGGCATCCAGTCGTTCGGCGCCGTAGCCTGAGCCATCTCCCACGTGCCATCAGCACGCACCACGGTCCGCATTTCAAACGGCGCCGAAGCGCCCCCACAGACACACGCCAGCACGCAGCCGACGATTCCAACCAACACTTTTTTCGAGAAAGTAATTTTCATGCGAATATTATACCAAATCCGCACAACCATATCATCAACATCTTGCGACACGGTTCTTTCGACGATCTGATTTCAAACAACGGCACCTGATATGGCGATAGTATCGCCGACAGAGAACGAACAATTCGAACAATCCGAACAATCAAACAATCCGAACAATCGAACAATCGAACAATCAAACAATCGAACAATCCGAACAATCCGAACAATCAGAACAATCAAACAATCCGAACAATCGAACAATTCGAGCAATCGAACAATCCGAACAATCGAACAATCCGAACAATCGAACAATCAAATGCCTTCATCTGAATCACAATAGTAGGCATGTCCGGTCGAATACCAGATCCCCTCTTGTTCAGGATCGGTGAATGTTGGAGACGATACAATGTCGTCGTCCATGAAAATTTCCTGCTTGAACAATTCCGGTGGAATATAACCACACCAAGTAAACTCAACAGTCAATTCGGGATCATCTTGATAATCCTGTCGAACCGCCTTCTCCACACAAGCCAATGCCGCCTCCTGCGACAAGGCCGAGCAACCAAATTCCTGAAGGAACCCAGCGACCTCTTGTGTGTGCCCTTCACTCATTTCCACTCTCATTGGACTGGAGAACTGGACATCTACATTAATGTAAAAAGCTTTTAATTGCATGGACAACAACCTACTTCCTACCTGCCGTCAACTTCTAACCATTCCCCCAACACCCACCGCAAGCGGAAAAATGAAAGTCACATCGTCATCGAGAGACTGTCGGCGGTTTTTTGCCCAGGCGCGCGAGGGCGCTTTTCAAATCGCTCCAGATCTGCCGCTTCGCCTTCGTGAGGCCTTCGACATCGGAACCGAAATAGGAGAGGATGCGCTCGGGCGAATACGTGACAACGGTCGGCACATCGGCAACCGTGAGCCAGAGTCCCAGCGACGCCCGCTGGCCCGGCGCGAACACCTTGAACGCTTCGCGTCCTAAAACGACATAGACCCGCGCCGCCGGCTTCACCGTAGCGGCCGTCGCCGCATCGACGACCGTCACCTCGCCCTTCTTGTAGCCCATCGCCAGGATCATCTTCCCAAGCAACTGCGCCGCTTCGCCCTGCGGACGCCGCTCGGCGATGAACGAGACATCGACAACGCCACTTGGCACAGTCGCCCCCCCCGCAGGCTTCGCCGCCGCTTGCGGTACGGGCGTCAAAGAAGGTCTCTGCTGTTGTGCAGGCGCAGAAACGGTCGCGGCAGACGCGGGTTGAGGTGACGCGATCGGTTGAGCCACGGATTGAGGCGCGGGCTGAGGTGCGGGGCGCATGGGCACCAAGAGCGCACGGCCACAATCGACCGTGCGCACGCCGAGCTCGCGCTCGAGTTCGAGTGCCTGTTCAAAGGCACCAAGGATTTCGTCGAAATCCGTCACTGCCCTTTATAGCCGTAAGGATTCTGCG
>JAZUHK010000003.1:0-35108 GCA_045641645.1 Kiritimatiellia bacterium | reverse complement strand
TCGCCTGACGGCTTGTCGGCTTGAAATCTTAAGTCGACAAGACGAAAAGACGACAAGACGTCTGAAGCTAACTTCACTCAAAATGTGAGATCAAATTCTCGCATCTCGTAAAGGTTGTAATTCTCTTTAGTTCCCAACTTGCTTCGCATCATTTGAGATCTGAAATCTGAGATCTGCATCTGATTTCGCGAAGCGAAATCGGTTTTTGCCGGTGGCCATAGAGGAGAAGTCATACCCGTTCCCATTCCGAACACGGAAGTCAAGCTCTCCATCGCCGAGGGTAGTGCGGGACTCGCCCGTGCGAGAGTAGGACGCTGCCGGCTTTTTTTGCTTCGAAAAAAATCCCGGCACCGTCCGCCATCGCGCATCGCTGCGCTTGCGGATGATTCTTCGCACCTGCGGTGCTCGAATAACGCCGGCTCTTTTTATTTTTATCTTGTGCCTATGAGTCCGGATTTTGTCAGTATCTTGCTCCAGCTTTTGGTGTTGGCGGTGCTTTTCGCCCTGTCTTTCTTTTTTTCCGGGTCGGAAACCATCCTCTTTTCGCTGACGCCGTCGCAGCGGCAGCGCATCGGCGAGCGGAACGCGGCAGCCGGCGCGAGGGTGACGGAGTGTCTGCGCGATTCGGCGCTGTTGCTTTCGACCTTGCTGGTCGGCAATACGCTCGTCAATTTCGCGATCGCTACGCTCGGCTACCGCCTGTTCGCGCAGGGCTTTCCCGGCGGCGGGATCGTGGCCATTCCGGTCATGACGGTGGCGCTGCTGTTCTTCGGGGAGATTACCCCGAAGCAGATCGCGCTCCGTTATGCCGAGCGCCTGGCGCCGTGTTGCGCTCGGCTGCTGTTGTTCTGGCGCACGATTTTGACTCCGCTCAATCTTTTGCTTAAGTCGTTTTCGCAGGTCTTCCGCCGCGGACTCGAGCGCGAGCGGCGGGCGCTGTCGGATGCGGAACTCTTGTCGGCGCTCGAAGCCGGTGCGGAGCGCGGCGACTTCTCGCGCGAGGATACGGAAATGATCGAGGGCATCCTGCGGCTCTCCGAGCTGTGCGCGAATGACGAGATGACGCCGCGCGTGGACATGCAGGTCTATGACGTTGACTATCCGCCGGATATGCGCGAGGCGCTGGAGAAGAACAGCCGCCACCGCTACCTGCCGATGATCAACCGCACCCCCGATGTGGTTATGGGCATTTACGACCGGGTGGAGAAGAAAAGCGAGGATGCGCTTTTCGTGCCCGAGACCGTTACCCTCGACGATCTGCTGTTGACTTTCTACCGCAGCGGCAAGAAGCTGGCGATCGTGCTTGACGAATACGGCGGCACGGCGGGGCTTATCTCGATAGACGACATCCTTGAGATCATCTTCGGGCCGACGGTGTTTTCGCGGCCCGATGCCGAGCCGATGATCGTCAGGCGGGGGGAGGCGGTTTGGGAAATCGACGCGCGGGCGAATCTGGACGAGATTAATCGCGAGCTGGGCATTGAGCTGGAGGCGGGGGACGCCGACCGGCTTTCGGGCTGGGTCGCCTATCATGCCGAGCGGTTGCCGCACGTCGGCCAGGAGATTGAGGCGAATGGCTGTCGGGCGACGATCCTGAAGCGGCGGCATCGACGGGTTTCGCAAGTGCGGTTGGAAGTGTTGGAATTTCCGAAGGCCGAGTCGGACGAGGAGATTCTGGCCGAGACCGACGAGGCCGTGGAGAAAGCGGAGGCCGAGGCATGATGGCGATTCTGCTTTTTCTGATTGCCGTCGTCGGGCTGACGGTTTCGGCGTTTTGCTCCGGAATGGAGACGGGTTTTCTCTCGGTTCGCCGCGAGCGCGTGATGTACGTGGCGCGTGAGGGTAGCGCGCGGGCGAAGGTGATAGCCGCGTCCCTCGCGAATCTCGGGCGGACTTTGACGGCGATACTCGTCGGCAACAATCTCGCGAATGTCACTTATTCCGCGGCCATGACGGCATTGGCGGAGTGTCTGTTCGGTTCCTCGAAGATCTGGAACGCCGTGTCCACGGTGGTGGTGGCGGTTTTGCTGCTGGTGCTCGGCGAATTCCTGCCGAAACTCCTATGTTCGGCGCGTCCGCTGCGGCGGCTTTTGTGGATGGCGCAGTTTTGGCAGGTCTTTGCGCGGATCTTCGTGCCAGTCGGTTCGGTGGTGCAGCTATTTATCGAGCGAATGTTGCCGCGCCGCAAGGCCGAGAAGGCGAAAATGACGCCGGAGGCGGTATTGAAGGTGCTGGAGGACCGTAAGGACGGGGTTCGGCTTTCGGATTTCGAGCGGGTACTCATTGGACGGCTGATGGACCTGCGGACGAAGGGCGAGTTCGTGACGCCGGATTCGCTCACTTCGGCCTTGACTGCACTGCCGTAGGACGGTTTGCGGATTATCCCGACTTGGTCGGCAACCGTCGGTTGATGAGCCCGTTGAGCGGCTGCGGCAGGATGGCGAAGAGCCAGCTTGCGAGACGCATCGGCCAGGGAAAGGCGATGAGCCCGACGTTGTGCTTCGCCCTGGCGAGAATGATTTTCGCGGCTTTGTCGGCTTCCATGAAAAACGGCATCGGGCAGGTGTTCCGGTCGGTGATGCGCGAGCGGACGAAACCGGGCGCCACCACCGAGACCTTGATCCCCTCGGGTGCGAGCGCCTCGCGAAGCGAGAGCCCCCAGATGCGCACGAACGCCTTGCTGGCGGAATAGGACGGACAGCTCTTGAGCGGCCCGAAGCCGGCCAGCGAGGAGACGAGGATTAGTTGCGTTCCTCTGGCGTGCCGTGCGCGGAAGGCGCGCAGGGCCGGCAGAACCGTGTTGACGACCCCGTCGATGTTGGTGGCGAAGGTCGTGCGGGCGTTTTCCTCAGTTTCTTCGCCGGTTGAGACCCCGGCGTTGGCGAAGACCTGATCGAGCGGGGTCGTGGCATCGCATTGGGTAATCCATCCGTCGAGGGCGTTGGAGTCGGTGACGTCGAGGACTCGCGGGCAGACATTGGCGGCGCCGCTTTGTCGACAGCGTGCGGCCACTTCGTTGAGCCGCTCGCGATTGCGAGCGCAGAGGAAGAGCGCGTCGCCGCGCTTTGCGCAGGCGAGCGCGAGGGCTTCGCCGATTCCAGAACTTGCTCCAGTGATGAGGACATTCATGGAGAAGATTATATCAAAGTTTTCTCAAAAATTCCCCCTTGCGCTTCGGGTGAATAATGTGATATACTATCAATCACTTTTCGGAGCAACGGGGTTGTGGCGCAATTGGTTAGCGCACTGGACTGTCGATCCGGGGGTTGCGGGTTCGAGCCCCGTCGACCCCGCCATTCTGAAAGGTGACAAACGAGATTGCCTCGTGGTGTAATGGTAGCACCGCAGATTCTGATTCTGCTTGTTGGGGTTCGAGTCCCTGCGAGGCAACCATTAGCAGAAAGCGATTCGGTTCTTGCGAGTAAAGGCAAGGGCCGCTTTTTTTGGTATACTTCACTGACCTATGAGAAATGTCGGATGCTTGCTTTTGGTGCTGTTGACGGCTTCGGCCTTCGGGGCGATTGACATTGATGTCGGAAGACAGCTATTCGTTGACGATTATCTTATCGAGACGAACACGCTGGTGCGCGAATGGGGGCGTCCCGTCAAGTACGAGGGCAACCCCGTCCTTTATCCCAAGACCGAGGCGGAAAAGAACGAGCCCTACGATTCGACGGCGCGTCCGAACGGCGGCGGCATGTGGTGGGATGCGAAGAAGGGCGTTTTCCGTCTGTGGTACGAGGCGGGCTGGCTCTGGTCGGTCGCTTACGCCGAATCGGAGGACGGCATCCACTGGACGCGCCCCGAGCTTGACATCGTCCCCGGGACGAACCTTGTCTTGCCGCTTGACGGTTCGGCTCCGCATCCCGATTCCTGGAGCGTCGTTCCCGACGCGCACGGCGAGGGCTGGTGGATGTTCCTTCGGCAGCCGGGAGGGGATGAACAGGGTTATCTCTACTGGAGCGACGACGGTCTTCACTGGCAATTCAAGTGCCGCACGGGGGTCTGTGGCGACCGTTCGACTTTTTTCCACGATCCGTTCCGGGGACACTACGTCTATTCCCTGCGCGCAGCCGACGCGAAGGCGGAACGTGCGCGCGCGTACCGCGCGGCGGTCGATCCGGTTGCCGGCGCCAAGTGGGCCTGGGCGGGGTTCGCCGAGACGGCCGAGGTGAAGCCGTGGATCCGTACCGATGCGCGCGACCTTCCGGAACCGACGGGACCGGCCGCGGGGAGGCGCCCGCAGCTCTATAACTTCGATGCCGTCGCCTACGAGTCGCTGATGGTAGGTGCGTTTGAGATCCACTACGGTCCGGAGAACGACATCTGCGAGCGCGCGGGGCTCCCCAAGATAACCGATCTGCAGTTCGCCTATTCGCGCGACGGCTTCACCTACGAGCGTCCGGATCGCACGGCGGCGATTCGCTCGGAGCGGTGGGAGAGTGACAAGTGGGACCGCGGTTATGTGCAGTCGCTGTCCAATCTGATGGTGGTCATGGGCGACGAGCTGTGGCTTTACTACGGTGCGTTTCGCGGCGACGAGGGGCGGCTGAGTTGCGCGCGCGAGGATGCGCCGTGGGCGGGGGTGAATTCTCCGCGGAACGGCATGTACCACAAGGGGGCGATGGGGCTTGCGAAACTTCGGCGCGATGGCTTTGCCGCGCTCGCGGCGGCGACGAAGGGCTTCGTGCAGACGAAGGAAGTGGTGTTTTCGGGTTCGCGTCTTTATGTGAACGCGGTTGCCGACAGTGTCGTCTGCGAGGTGCTGGGCGCGCGCGGCGAAGTGCTCGCTCGCCGCTCGCTCGCGCGGGTGGATGCGACCAAGGCGCTGCTCGGCGAGGTTGGAGAGTTTGCGTCGCGCCCGGTTCGCCTGCGCTTTACCGTCGCCAACGGGCGGCTCTATTCGTTTTGGGTTTCGGCCTATCCGAACGGCGAATCGGGCGGGTATCTTGCGGGCGGCGGTCCCGGCTATGCGGACTTGCGCGATGTGCCGCCGCCGCCGAGCGCCGCACGCCTCGCGGCGGATTTTGCCGTGCCGCCGCTTAAGGCGCGCCCGCACACCTGGTATCATATGATGAACGGGAATGTCACCAAGGAGGGCATTACCAAGGACTTCGAGGCGCTTGCGCGGATTGGTGTCGGCGGCGTACAGATGTTCGATGCGGGATGCGACATCCCGCGAGGACCGATGGTATTCAATTCGCCCGAATGGATGGAGATGATGCGCCACGCCGCTTTGGAGGCGAAGCGGCTAAAGCTCGATATCGTTATTCCCAATTGCTCGGGCTGGTCGTCATCGGGCGGGCCGTGGATCGCGCCCTCGAACGGCATGAAGCGCCTCGTCACCTCGGTTACGCGGGTCAAGGGGCCGGGAAAGGTCAAGGTTGAGCTTCCTGCGGCGGATTTGGGGCATGGCTTCTACGATGACATCGCCATCATGGCGTTTCCCACTCCGGCGGCGGAGCTTCAGGCGCTGCCCGCACTTAAGGAAAGCTATGCCTTTACGGGTGAGCCAGTAAAACATGTCTATACCTTTGCCGCCGATACTCCTTTTGTCTTGAACGGGCTTGACTACCGCTATACTCTCGAATACAGCTGGGTGCTGGCACCGGGAGACGTGCGGGTGGAGGCGAGTGACGACGGCAAGGCCTGGCGCGAGGTGATCTGGGTGACGACCCAGTTTACGCTCCATGGCGCGACCGATCACTTCTTGAGGCATCTCGCGTTCCCGCGTCCCGAGCGCGCGAAAGCGTTTCGCTTCTCGTTCGGCATTCCCGAGTGGCTGGAGGGCTGCACGATTGCCGATGTGCGCCCGACGGCGGGATTGAGGGTGACTGATCTCGGCGCCAAGCGCTTCGATTTCCGCTTTCAGCAATTCACCGCCGACCAGAACGGCGCGGCGGATGCGGTGGTGCGCTCTGGAAGCGTCCGCTTTTTGAAAGTGCGTCCCGCCGCCGACGGATCGTTCGACTGGGAGGCGCCGGCGGGCGACTGGACGCTGGTGCGGCTGGGCTTCAGCGCCGACGGGAGGAAGAACCATCCCGCCTCGGTGACGGGAGAGGGACTGGAAGTCGATAAACTCGACGGCGAGGCGGTGAAGTTTCACTTCGAGCAGTATGTCGGCAAGCTCTGCCGGTATCTCGGCGAGGAGCTGTACGGGCAAGACGACTACGGCTTCAGGGGGACGCTCGTTGACAGTTACGAGGTCGGTTCGCAGAACTGGACGGCGAATCTGCCCGAGGAGTTCAAGCGGCGTCGCGGTTATGCGATGGACCGGTTTTATCCCGCGCTCGTCGGCTATGTGGTCGAGAGCGGCGAAACGACGGACGCCTTCTTCTACGATTTCCGCAAGACCGTGGGCGAACTTTTCGCTGAAAACTACGCGGGGGCGCTGGCGGAGAAGTGTCACGAATACGGATTGGAATTCTCGTTGGAGCCGTATGGGAATTGTCCGTGTGACAATATGAGCTACGGACGCTTCGGCGATGTCATTATGGGCGAATTCTGGTCGAAGGGGCAGCAGCGTGAGCCGACTGCGGGAAATGCCAAATACGTAAGTTCGCTTTGCCATGTCCTCGGCAAGGAGATCTGCGGTGCGGAGGCGTTCACCGCCGGGGGCGGCGGCGTGGGCGGACGCTGGCAGACGACGCCTTATTCCATTAAGCATCAGGGCGACGTCGCGTACGCCTCGGGGGTGAATCGCATCATCTACCATCGTTTCACCCATCAGCCCTGGACGGACGACCGCTACCGCCCGGGAATGACGATGGGGCCGTGGGGAATGCATTTCGACCGCACCCAGACGTGGTGGGAACTTGCGAAGGACTGGATCACTTATCAAAGCCGGGTGCAGGCGCTTTTGATGCGCGGCACTTTTGCCGCGGATGTCCTTTTCTTTGCAGGCGAGGAGATGCCCAATGAGTGCGGCAGCGAGGACGGGGCCGATGTCGCGGCGGATTATCGGTTGGATGCGGGCTGGCAGGCGGACATCTGCAATGTCGATTTGTTCAAGGAACTTCGGGTTGAAGACGGCAAGGTGGTGGTGCCGGGCGGCGGGAAGTATGAGCTGTTGGCGTTGCCGCACGGAGAGATGAAGGAGCGGGCGCTCAAGGAGAAGCTGGCGGAGTTGGAGCAGGGCGGCGCGAAGATCGTCCGCGGGGAGCGGGTGGAAGCGGCACTTAAGCGCTTCGGCATTGATAAGGATGCGGTTATTGATTTTAAAGGCGGCGTGTGGATTCATCGCCGGAGCGAGGGATGTGACTGGTATTTCGTGGCGACGCCGAACGACGAGGAGCGCGTCATTACCTGCTCGTTCCGGCAGACGGGGCGGGTTCCCGAGATCTGGGATGCGGAGACGGGGGCGATCGGCGAGGCGCCGAAATGGCGCGAAGAGGGCGGGAGGACGATCGTGGAAGTGGCGATGCGGCCGAACGGTTCGGCGTTCGTGGTCTTCCCCGAAAAGCCGACGCCGAAGCGCGGCGAGCTCTTTGCGGTAGCGGGGGCGAAGCGCGAGCCGGCGAAGGTGGCGGGGAAGATCAAGCTTTCGTTCCCGAAGGCGGGAGCGGTGGAGCTGGATCGGTTTGTCGATTGGACCACGCTAAAGGATTTCGATCAGCGGCATTTTTCGGGAACGGCCACTTATGAGTTCGCGGTCGAGGGCGAGGGGACGCTCGATCTCGGCGAGGTGAAGCACTTCGCGGAAGTGGGCGTAGATGGCGGCGAGAGCGCGGTGATGTGGCGGCCGCCGTTCCGCGTGCAGCTTAAGGGAGCGGGCGTACATCGTCTCGTCGTGAAGGTGACGAACCTCTGGCCGAACCGCTTGATCGGCGACGATTACCTGGAGCCGAACTGCGTTTGGGAGAACTGGACGGTCAAGGAGATACCCGCTTGGGTCAGGGAAGGGCGCGATTCGCCGACGGCGGCAAAGACCTTTACGACGCGGCGGCATTGGATCAAGAGCGATCCGCTCTTGCCTTCGGGAATTATCGGGCCGCTCACTTGGCGAAATTTTTGATATAATACCCGCCACTGAATTTTTCGAAAGGAGTGTCTATGGCAGAGACGGAAGCGTGGTTGGCAAAGTTGAACGAATGCGCGGAGAAGCGCGATTTCGAGGGAGCGCTGGGCTTGGTGCGCGAGAATCAGGCCGCTATGGCCAAGGAGCTCCAGGGCGCCGGCGTGAGGGATGCGTTGAAGAAGACGACTAACGATCGTCTTCTTCTTTCTTTTCTGGACGGCGTCGAATTCGGGGTCGTGCCGCTCGCGCAGGCGCTGGTCCGGCTGGAAAAGCTGGTTTCGTTCCAGCAGGGTTCGCTGGTGCTCTCCAAGGCCTGGGGGCTCGGCACGGTGAAGCGGCTCGATTCTTTCTACAAGCGCATTACCGTTGACTTCAAGACGAAGAAGGGCCATCAGTTCACCTACCTCGCCGCCGTTGATATGCTGGAAAGCGCGCCCGAGGATCACATTCTCGTCAAGCGCCAGTGCGATCCCGTGGCTTTCGAGACGCTCTTGAAGGATCGTCCCGGCGATTTCGTCAAGGAAGTGCTCAAGAGCTATGGCGACATGCCCATCGTGCGGCTGGAGGATGTCTGCGTCGCGAACGGTTTCGTCAAGCCCGTCAACTGGAAGAAGTTCTGGGAAGCTGCGCGTGCCGAGCTCAGGAAGGATGATTGCGTGGTCATTCCCGCGAAGCGCGCCGAGCCGATTCAGCTGCGCGCGGCGGCCGAGGACTACGGCGACGGCTGGCTTACCGCCTTTTCGCACGAGACCGATCCGAAGCTGATCCTCGCGGGGGTCAACGAGTACGTCGGCCAGGGCAAGTTCAAGACCGCCGACGAAACGGTGCGCGCCAAGATCGGCGATCGGCTCTCCTTCGCCGTCACTGCGGCCGCCAAGGTGGATGACGCGCTTTACGCCCGTCTCGCCTGCCTCGTCACCTCGCTCGGCTTCGCCCAGCCGCCGGTCGCCGAAATGCGCGCCTACCTCTGGGAGCGCAAGCGTTACATCAAGGCCGCGGCGGCGTTGCCGGCGCGCGAAGTCGGCGCGATGATCGCCTTCCTGGCCGAAGATGACGCGGCGAAGGAGAAGCTCGTCGCCGCCGTCCCCGAATTCTGCTTTACCGCGGTCTCCGAAGTGGTTTCCCAGTTTAAGGACGATGCGAAGTGCCGTGTGGCGCTCGGCGCTTTCCTGCGCGAACCCAAGGCCCCGGCGACGCTCACGACGCTCGTGGTGGGCAAGTACGAGCAGTTCCGGGAATGGAGCGAGTTCCCCGCGCTCATTACCATCCTGAGCCACGCGATTGCGCTCGGCGAAGGGCGGCAGGGCGGAGAGACCCTGAAGATGCAGAACATCGTCCGGCGGCTCTTTGCCGACGTGAAGTGGCTGGAGAAGGTCTTCGCGTGGCTCGCGCCCGCCGATCAGGTGCTGTTCTTCGAGCGTTTCCAGGCCTCGATCGCCTGGGATCCTTCGACTCACCACACCATTGTCGTGAGGATGATCCGCATCGTTCCCGCGCTGGAGGCGCATGTCGTGAAGGTGGAGAAGAAGCGCGAGTATGCGCGCATCACCTCGTATCGCAGCTTCGCGCTCAAGAAGCAGGAGTACCTGAAGCTCATCAACGAGGAGATGCCGGCGAACGTCAAGCGCATCGAGTTCGCCAAGAGCTACGGCGACCTTTCCGAAAACGCGGAATACCAGTACGCGAAGGACGAGCAGCGGGCGCTGATGCAGAAGCAGACGCTGATGCAGCAGGACCTGGAGGTCGTCAAGCCCGGCGATTTCGCCGACGCTTCGGTCGAGGAGGTCATGCCCGGCGTCACCGTGGTCGTCGCCACGGCGGAAGGCGAGAAGACCTACACGATCCTCGGCGAGTGGGACAACGACCTTGAGCAGGGCATCATCTCCTCGAAGGCGAAGCTCGCGCAGAACATGCTCGGCAAGAAGGCGGGCGACGAGTTCGAGCTGCCCGGCATCGAGGGGGCGGCGCTTTTCGGCAAGATCGTCCAGATCAAGCCGCTCACTGATGCGATTCGCGAATGGATGAAGGTCCCTGCGGGAATGCAGATCTAAACCAAGGAGGTGCGCCATGTCCGTGAAGGTAACTGCTGCCAAGAAAACCTCTGCCAAGAAGCAGGTTGTCAAGAAGCCGGCCGCCAAGAAGCCGGCCGCCAAGAAGGTTGCGCCTGCGAAAAAACCAGTCGCAGAGAAGAAGCCCGCGGTGGCGAAGAAGTCCGCGCGCAAGCTCAAGCCCGCGAAGAAGGTGAAGCACGAGATCAAGCGCGTGCCGCCGCGCATCGTCCGCAAGGTTCCGGTGGTCACTCCCAAGCCGGCGGCGCCGGTGGAGATCGATACCGCCAAGGCCGTCGCTTTCGCGATGTCGATTGCGCGGGAGATGAAGCGTTCGGCGGCGATGGAGGATCAGCGGCGGAGCGAGAACGAGATCCGCCTTTCGCGTCGCCCGACTACGCGCACGCAGGGCAAGAGCACGGAGAAGTTTCCGGCGGCGGATCTCAAGGAATTCCGCAAGCGCCTGCTGGAAGCGCGGATGAAGGCGATGCAGGGCGTGGACGCCATGAAGGCGACGGGCTTCAACGAGTCCGATGACCATGAGGCCGACGGCGGCGACGGCACGAACCAGACCCTTCGCCTGCAGGCGCTCGGGCAGATGGGGCAGATCAACCGCGTCATTCAGCAGATCGACGAGGCGTTGCATCGCATCGACGACGGTACCTATGGCGTTTGCACCGTCTGCGGTCAGCTGATCCGCAAGCCCCGGCTGCTCAACCAGCCGTTCGTCCTCACGTGCATGGAATGCCAGAGCGACATGGAAAAGAACCGCGGCTGATGAGGCGCTTCGTCAAGACCTTCGCGCTCGTCGCGCACCTCGTGCTCGTCGATGCGATTGTCAAGGAAATTGCCGCCGGCACCCTTAAGGGGGCGGCGGCCTTTTCCGTCATTCCGGGCTTCTTCAATCTCGCTTACGTGGAGAACCGCGGCTGCGCGTGGGGGATGTTCCAGGGGCAGGTGTGGCCGTTGGCGGCGTTCGGGGTGGCGGCGCTCGCCTTGCTCGTCTGGAAGCGGCGCGCCGTCTTCGGCGAGGCCTTCTGGACGCCGGGGCTCCTCTATGCCGGCATCATCGGCAACCTCATCGACCGCATCTGCCGCGGGTATGTGATCGATCTTTTCGATTTCCATTGGCAGGAGGCGTATCATTTCCCGTGCTTCAATGTCGCGGACTCCTGCATCTGCATCGCCGCGGGACTGATGATTCTCGCCTCGTTGGCGGAGGGGAAGGCGAAGAAGGGCGCCGATGTCCGGTCCGACCGAACTTGAGACCGTCCGCGAGGTCGCCCGGCTGGTGCGGGCGGCGGGCGGTCGCGCGCTCCTGGTAGGCGGCTCGGTGCGGGACGCGCTGCTGGCCGGCGGTATCGACAGGGCTTCAGTCAAGGACTTCGATCTCGAATGCTTCGGCATCGCCCCCGACCGGCTGGAGGCGACGCTCGCTGCGCGCTTTTCGCTGGATCTCGTGGGGCTTAGCTTCGGTGTCATCAAACTGCATCATCACGACATCGACATCGCCTTGCCGCGGCGCGAGACGAAGCTTGGGCTCGGGCACCGCGCCTTCGAGATGGAGTGCGATCCTTCCCTTTCGGTGAAGGAAGCGGCGGCACGGCGGGACTTTACGGTGAATGCGATCTATCTCGATCCGTTGACCGGCGAAGTGGTCGATCCCTGGGCCGGGCGCGCCGATCTTGAGCGGAGGGTTCTTCGCCATGTTTCGCCGCATTTCTCCGAAGATCCGCTGCGGGTCTTGCGCGGGATGCAGTTCGTGGCCCGCTTTGGGCTTTCGCCGGCGGCCGAGACGATTGCGATCTGTCGCACGATGACGCCCGAGAACCTGCCGCCGGAGCGGCTCTTCGGGGAATGGGAGAAGCTGCTGACCCAGGGAGTGGAGATTTCCAAGGGGCTCGACTTCCTCCGGGCGGTCGGCTGGGTGAAGTACTATCCCGAGCTTGAGCGGCTCATCGGGTGCGAGCAGGATCCGGCGTGGCATCCCGAAGGCGACGTCTGGAACCATACGCTTTGCTGCCTTGATGCGTTTGCGAGGAAGCGGGGCGAGCGGGGAGAGGATCTGATCGTGGGGCTGGCGGTCCTGTGTCATGATTTCGGCAAGCCCGCCTGTACGCGCTATGATCCCGTGAAGAAGCGCATTCGTTCGCTGGGGCACGACGAGGCGGGTGTGGAGCCGACGCTCGCGTTCCTGAAACGGCTGACGAACGAGGAGCGGATTCTTAGGGAGGTGCCGCCGCTCGTCCGGTTGCATATGCGCCCCTTTGCGATGTGGAAGGATCGGTCGTCGGACGCGGCGATCCGGCGGCTGGCGGCGAAGGTGGTGCGCATCGACCGGCTTTTGCGCGTCGCGGCGGCGGATGACGAGGGGCGGCCTCCGTTTCCGTCCGAACCGGAGCCGCTCAAGTGGCTGGCGCGCGAGGCGGAGCGGCTGAGGGTTGCGGATGCCGCGCCGAAGCCGCTGGTGATGGGGCGCGATCTGATCGCCCTGGGGCTAAAGCCGGGGGTCCGTTTCGGGGAGCTGCTGAAGGCGGCCTACGAGGCGCAGCTCGACGGCCGCTTCTCCGACCGCGAAGGCGGCATCGCCTATCTCCGTGGCCTTGTCGCAAGTTAAGCGCGGATTGTGGTATAATACGGACATGAAGAAGTTTTTGTTGTTCTGGAAGAACGTCATCGGCGGATTTCTAGGGAATAACTGTTCTATGCACGCGGCGGGGCTCACTTACTTTGCGCTCCTGGCCATCATTCCCGTCCTGTGCTGCATCCTCGTGGCGGCCAAGGCCGCAGGCGTCGATCACTACGCGAAGACGCAGATCAACGCGCGCATCGACGCGATGATCGCCAATGTCGAGCGGGCTCAGGATGACGAGATCGTCGATAAGCTGGGCGTGACCGGCGTCATGAGCGCGGAGGCGCGGGAACGCAAGCGCATCGCCGCGCAGGAGTTCGGCCAGCAGGCCCGCGAGGTGTCGAATGCGCTCTTTGCCCGAATCGAGGGCTTTGACGTGGGGACGCTCGGATGGATCGGCTTCGGATTCCTCCTCTGGACGGTTATTAGCTCGCTCGGCATGGTGGAGGTGAGCTTCAATCAGATCTGGGGGGTGGCGAAGCCGCGGCCGATCTGGAAGCGCGCCTACGTCTATCTCTTCCTGATGATCGCGCTTCCGGTTCTCTCGGCGGTGGCGATGTCGCTTCCCGTCCTCAATCTCGTCAAGAACGTCCTCGTCGCCACGATGGGGGCGACGGCGGTGACGAAATGGGCGTGCGACGGCCTCATCTGGCTGCTGGAGTCCTGGGTGTTCCGCTTCGTCGTCACCCTGGGCTTCGCCTCGCTCGCCTTCGGCTTCTTCTTCTGGATCATGCCCAACTGCAAGGTGCGTTTCCGTCCCGCCTGGTACGGCGGGCTCCTGACGGCGTTCTTCTTCGGTGCGTGGATGAAGGTCTGCGCCATCGCCCAGGTGGGCATCGCCAAGTCCTCGGCGCTCTACGGCTCCTTTGCGCTTTTGCCCATTGTGCTCGCCTGGTTGTACATGAGCTGGCAGATCGTCCTCTTGGGCGCGAATGTGGTCAAGGCCCTCGAAGGGACGGGCGGAAAGGATTCGAAATGAAGATCCTCATCACCGGCGGCAAGGGAATGCTGGGGCGCACGCTCCAGCGCGAACTAAGGGAGCACGAGCTCGTCATCGCCGATCTTCCCGACTGGGACATCACCGACGACACCGGCTTCGCCGAGAAGGTCGGGGCGGTCAGGCCGGAGCTGATCATCCACTGTGCCGCGATGACCAAGGTCGATGACTGCGAGGCGAAGCGGGAGCTGGCGTTCAAGCTGAACGAGGAGGGGACGCGCAATGTGGCGCTCGCCGCCAAGCTCTGCGGCGCGCGGCTCGTCGCGATCTCTACCGACTATGTCTTCTCCGGCGAGCCGCCGCGCGAACCCTGGGCCTGGAGCGAGACGGACATTCCGCGTCCGCGCACGGTTTACGGGGCCTCGAAGGCGGCGGGCGAGCAGATGGTGGAAATGGTCTATCCCGACAACTCCGTCATCCTGCGCATCGCGTGGCTCTATGGCGCGGGCGGCCCGAGCTTCGTCCACACGATGGCGCGCCTTGGCGCTCAGGAGGGGGCGCCGCTCAAGGTGGTCAATGACCAGCGCGGCAATCCGACTTCGGCGAAGACGGTGGCGGAGGTGATCCGCTTCCTGATGACGCATCCCGAGGTCTCGGGCATCGTCCATGGCACCTGCGAGGAACAGTGTACCTGGTACGACCTCACGGTGGAGCTCTTCCGGCTTCTGGGGCTGAAGCGCGAAGTCGTCCCCTGCACGACCGAGGAGTTTCCGCGCCCGGCGCCGCGTCCGCGCAATTCGGCGCTCAGGAAAAGCGTCCTCAATCTGCTCGGCTACCGCACGCCGCGGTGGCAGGAGGCGCTCGCGGCTTTCGTGGAGGAAAACCGCGCGGAGCTCGGCTGATTTTCAACGGTACGGTAAACGGGTAAAAAAACAAGGAGGTTAAACATGAGCGAAGGACTGGTAAACATGAGCGAAGGACTGGTCTTTTTCGTAATCGTGACGTTCATCGTCCTGGTGGCGATCGTCAAAACGGCGGTGATCGTGCCGCAGAAGACGGCGTATATCGTGGAGCGGCTTGGCAAGTACCGCTGCACTTTGGACGCGGGCTTCCATATCCTCATTCCCTTCTTCGACCGCGTCGCCTACCGCCACACCCTGAAGGAGCAGGCGATCGACGTGCCGCCGCAGCAGTGCATTACCAAGGATAATATTGCTGTCGATGTGGACGGCATCCTCTATATGCAGGTGATGGATCCGGCGAAGGCGAGCTACGGCATCGGCAATTACCTCTTCGCGACCACCCAGCTTGCCCAGACGACGATGCGCTCCGAGATGGGCAAGCTCGATCTCGACCGCTCCTTTGAGGAGCGCACCTCAATCAACGCGGCCATCGTCGCGGCGGTGGACAAGGCGTCTGATCCGTGGGGCATCAAGGTGACGCGCTACGAGATCAAGAATATCACCCCGCCCCAGACGATTCGCGACGCGATGGAGAAGCAGATGCGCGCCGAGCGCGAGAAGCGCGCGATGATCGCCGAGTCGGAAGGCGAACGTCAGTCGAAGATCAACCGCGCCGAGGGCGAGCGGCAGCAGGCGATCGCGCTTTCCGAGGGCGAGCGCGCGCGGCGGATCAACGAAGCCGAGGGCAAGGCGAAGGAGATCCTCTTGGTCGCCGAGGCGCAGGCCGCCGGCATTCAGAAGGTGGCGGAGGCGATCAACGGCAAGGGCGGGATCGAGTCGGTCAACATGCAGCTCGCCCAGCAGTACCTCGCGCAGTTCGGGAATCTCGCCAAGGTGAACAACACGATGATCATCCCCTCGAATCTCGCGGATGTCGCGGGCGTCCTCAAGGCCTGCACGTCGGTGGTCAAGAAGGTGGAGGGCTAAAGTCATCATGGCGTCATCCCTCCTTTTCGCGGCTCTCGCGCCGCTCTTCGCCGTCACGCTGCCCCTCGCCGACGAGGCCGCCCGCGAAAAGGCCGAAGCGGTGCTGGCGAAGCTCTCGCTCGACCAGAAAGTGTCGCTCCTCGGCGGGTGCGCCACGATGTACCTAAACGCCATTCCCGAGGCGGGAATTTCGCGCGAGTGGGCGATGAGTGATTGTTCCCATGCGGTCAAGCCCGAGCATCGGCGCAACGATTTCGGTTATGTGCCCGGCGCCGACGAGGTGAAGACCACGACCCTGCCGCCGCTTTCGGCGCTCGCCATGACCTGGAACCGCGAGCTCGCGACGCTTCACGGCACGGTGATGGCTGAGCAGATGCGTTCGCTCGGCAAGGATCAGATGCTGGGGCCGGGTGTCAATATCAACCGCACGCCGCTTTGCGGCCGCAACTGGGAGTATATGAGCGAGGATCCGTTTCTCGCCTCCGAGTTGGTGGTGCCGCTTATTAAAGCTGTGCAAGCTGGTGGCGTGGCGGCGACGGTCAAGCATTTCTGCGTCAATGCCCAGGAGATGAACCGCTTCAAGGTGGACATGGCGGTCGATGAGCGCACGCTCCACGAGATCTTCCTGCCCGCGTTCCGCGCGGCGGTCGTTGACGCCGGGGCGCTTTCGGTGATGACGGCCTACAATAAGGTCAACGGCACCTTCTGCAGCGAGAACGCCTATCTCCAGCAGGGCATCCTGCGCGACCGCTGGGGCTTCAAGGGGATGATCGTCTCCGACTGGGGCGGGCAGCATTCGGGCGTGTTTTCCGCACTGAACGGCGGCAACTGCGAAATGCACGCGGGCGAGGGAATCGTCTATTTCACTGACCATTTCAAGGGCAAGCTACCGCTCGCCGAGGCGGTTCGTCAAGGCGAGCTCACCGAGGCGACGGTTGACGAGATGGCGCTTCATGTCCTCTGGACGATGGCGAAGACCGGCTTTTTCGACGCCCCCCAGCCGGCGGCCCGCCGGCTGGTGGAGGAGCACCGCGCCGCCTGCCGCGAGCTGGCGGCCGAGGCGGTGACGCTCCTCAAGAACGACATCGGGGTGCTGCCGCTCAAGAAAGCGGCGATGAAGCGCGTGGTGGTGCTGGGCAAGCAGTCGGACCTCGTCCAGTGCCGGCTGGGCTCCTCCTGCGAGTCGCGCACGGAAAACGAGATCACCCCGTTTGCCGCGCTGAAGGAGTATCTGGGCGAGTCGGTTTGGGTTGAGCTTTATCCGCTCGGGCTTGAGGCGGGCGGCGGCACGGGTGCGCCGCAGACGATCCCGCTTCTCTCGCTCGAGACGTTCCGCCCGTCCACGGCCGATTCGGCCTATGCCGAGCGCGGCTGGGAGCTCTGGCAGTGGCCCGAGGGCAGGAAGTGGGTCGACCGGCCGAAGCTCGTCGGCTACCGCGACTACCCCTCGGGCGAGCCTGGGGAGGCGCTCCGGTATGTCGCGAAGGTGCGCTTTGGCGAGGGCGGGTTCTATTCGCTTCCCGTCACCGCCGGCGTCAAGGCCCGCGAGGCGACGATTCTCCTCGACGGCGAGGTGGTGACGACGCTCCGCGACGGGCACATGGACGCGAAGGCGTTCAAGCTTGCGCGCGACAGCGTCCACACGGTGCAGGTGGACGTGGCCGGGTGTCCGGTTGCGGGCGGCTTCGACTTCGGGTGGCTGACGCCGGGCGCCTATGCGGGCGGCAAGGAGGCGCAGTTCGCCGCGTGCCGCGCGGCGGATGCGGTCGTCGTCTTCACCGGCACGCAGATGGGCGGCGGCCGTGCGATGGAGCAGGAGGGCGACGACCTGCCGTCGATGAGCGAGCCCCTCGGCCACGACGAGGAGATCGCCGACCTCTTGAAGATGGGCCTCAAGAATCTCGTCGTCGTCCACCGCTCGGGGACGCCGATGGAGATGCCCTGGGCGGACGATTGCCCGACGCTCGTCCAGACGCCGTATCTCGGCCAGGAGGGCTCGCGCTCGCTCGCGAAGGTGCTCTTCGGCGAGATCAACCCCTCGGGCAAGCTGACCGCCACCTGGCCGCGGCATTATGCGGATACTCCGGTCGCTCAGATGGGCAGTTATGCGAAGGAGCGCTCGGTGATCGGCGAGCGCATCTTCGTCGGCTATCGCTGGTATGAGGCGAAGAAGATCGCGCCGCTCTTCCCGTTTGGCTACGGTTTAAGCTACACCAGGTTCGCCTATTCTCCCGCCGTCGCCGAGCCGATCGCGGGGGCAAAGGTGCCGACCTGGAAAGTGGCGCTCAAGGTGACGAATGCGGGTGCGGTCGCGGGCAAGGAGACGGTGGAGCTTTATGTCGCGCCCGTCGCGCCGCCGGTCGAGCGTCCGGTCAAGGAGCTCAAGGGCTTCGCGAAGACGGAAATCCTCGCCGCCGGCGAAACCGCCGCGGTCGAACTGGAGGTCTCGGCGCGCGAACTCGCCTTTTACGACGTCTTCCTGCACCGCTGGCGGGCGGCGAAGGGGACGTATGCGCTGGAGATCGGCGCTTCGTCGGCCGATATCCGTTCACGCGTGGAGATTACGCTGACGGAAGATATCGTCTTCGATGACTGAGCCGCCTGTTTCGGGAGGAGGATGGATGAAAACCCTGTCGCTGGTCGTTCCGTGCTTTAACGAGGAGAAGTGTATTGCGCCGTTCATTGCGGCGGTCGATGCGCTGGGGCTCGGAAGCCCCCTGGAGCTTGTCTTCGTCGATGACGGCTCTCGCGACGGGACGCTTTCACAGATCAAGGCGGCGGCCGCGGTTGACGCGCGGGTTCGCTATGTCTCCTTCTCGCGCAATTTCGGCAAGGAGGCGGCGCTCTTGGCGGGGCTTCGCCACGCCACGGGCGAGCTGGTGGTGACGATGGATGCCGATCTCCAGCATCGCCCTGAACTCCTGAAGGAAATGCTGAAGGCGGTCGAGGAGGAGGGCTATGATGCGGCGGCCGTTTGCCGCACCACGCGCGAAGGCGGCGCCCGCTCGTGGTTCGCCCACCGTTTCTACGCGCTGATGAGCCGGTTTTCGGAGGTGGAGCTCCGCGACGGAATGATGGACTTCCGGATGATGACGCGGCAGGTGGCGGAGGTCGTTCTCTCGCTCGGGGAGGCGGGGCGCTTCACCAAGGGCATCTACCAGTGGGTAGGGTTCCGCACCAAGTGGATCGAGGCGGAGAACGCCGAGCGGACCGCAGGTGCGAGCAAGTGGTCGCTCAAGTCGCTCTTCGCCTATTCCCTGCGCGGATTCGTGGCCTTTTCCACGGCACCGTTGCAGCTGGCGACGGCGGCGGGGACGGTGCTTTTGCTTGGATCGCTCGTGGGGTTCTTGGTGCAGGCGGTCAGGGCGCTGGCGGGTTTTGCGGTTTCAGGAGGTGCGCTCCTGGCGCTCGGGCTCTTTGCGCTCGGCGGTCTGCAACTCCTCTCAATTGGGATTCTTGGGCTCTATGTCGCCGGCATCTCCCGCGAGGCGAAGCGTCGCCCCGCCTATGTGGTGAAGGAACAGCGCTGATAGAGCAGGGTTGGCCAATTTGCGCGAGCGTCGTTTTTTTGGTACAATAATTGCTCACTTTTTATCGCGAAAGGGACTATGGGACAGCTTGAAGAATCGTCGGAACTGACGCTTGATTTCACGAAACTCGAAAAGGTCGGCAAGCAGGTTGCCGATAGCCGCGCCAATGGCGTGGAAATTGACCCCGGGGTGATTCCCGTCGCCGTACAGAACGCCGATACGAAGGAAGTGATCCTCGTCGCCTACACGAACGAGTATGCGATGAAGGAGTCGTTCGCGAAGAAGAAGCTCATTCTCTGGTCCACGAGCCGCAACAAGCTCTGGTTCAAAGGCGAGACGAGTGGCGAGACCTTCGATCTCCTTGAGGCGTATGTGAACTGCGAGCAGAATTCGCTTCTTTACATCGTCAGGCCCTGCCGCGGCGGCATCTGCCACACGAAGAACCAGGCGGGCGCGCCGCGTAACTGCTACTATCGTAAGATCGACTTCGAAACGCTGAAGCTCACCTTTGTCGATCCGTAAGGTCTATCAAACAATCTTAAATCAAACTATCAAACAATAAAAGCTATGGAAGTACTCGGACAAGGTGTGGTTCTAATGATTGCCGGCATGGGCATCGTCTTTCTCTTTTTGGCGCTACTTATTTTCGTTACCAAGTTCTCAATGCAGGGGGTCGCCAGGTTCGATGCGATCCTCCCGGATGCGGCACCGAAGAAGAAGCCGGCCGCTGCGGCGGGGAGTGATGACGCGAACCTCGCCCTGGCGATCGCGGTGGCACTGGGATAAGTGACGAGGTGGAGGTAAAAGGTTGAGGTGGACAGTGGAATTTGTCAACTTGCACCTTTTGGAGAAGAAAACCGAACACCATTGTCCACCTCCACCTCTTTTCTCCACCTGGACGATCTGAAGCAATTTGAATATCAACTAAGGAATAAACGAAATGGCCAAGAAAAGCGTAAAGTTCATGCTCACCGCGTTCCGTGACGGCTTCCAGTCGGTCGTCGGGGCCCGCGTTCTCTCCAAGGATTTCCTCCCTTGCGTGGAGGAGGCGTATCAGGCGGGCGTCCGGTGGTTTGAGGCGGGCGGCGGTGCTCGGTTTCAGAGCTGCTATTTCTATTGCCAGGAAGACGCCTTCGAGGTGATGGACAAGTTCCGCAAGGCAGCGCCCGAGGCGGACCTCCAGACGCTCTCGCGCGGCGTCAATGTCGTCGGCCTTGAGTCGCAGAGCTCCGACATGATCAAGCTCCACGCGCAGATGTTCAAGAAACACGGCATGAGCTCGATCCGCAACTTCGATGCCTTGAATGACGTCAATAACCTCAAGTGGTCTGGCCAGTGCATCCACGACGCGGGATTGAAGCACGAAGTGGTCGTCACGATGATGGGGCTGCCTCCCGGAATTGACAACAAGGGAACGCACACGCCGGAGTTCTACCGCGATACCCTCAAGAAGATCATGGACGCGGGGATTCCCTTCGACCGCGTGGCGTTCAAGGACGCTTCGGGCACTTCGACGCCCACGACCGTCTATAACACCATGAAGCTCGCCCGCGAGCTGCTCGGCAAGGACGTGCACATCCAGTTCCACAGTCACGAGACGGCCGGTAACGGCGTCGCGTGCTATCTCGCCGCGCTCCGCGGCGGTGCGGATGGTCTCGACCTTTCGATGGCTCCGATGTCGGGCGGCACCTGCCAGCCCGACATCATCACGATGTGGCATGCGCTCGACGGCGATCCCGACTTCGGTTTCGACTTCGACATCATGAAGATCAAGAAGGCGGAGGACAGCTTCAAGAACGCGATGAAGAAGTACTTCCTCCCGCCGGAGGCGATGAACGTGAATCCCCAGATCGTGTGGAGCCCGATGCCGGGCGGCGCGCTCACCGCGAACACGCAGATGCTCCGCGACAACAACATGATGGACAAGTACGACGACATGATCGCCGAGATGTACGACTGCGTGCGGCTCGGCGGCTTCGGTACGTCGGTGACGCCCGTCTCGCAGTTCTACGCGCAGCAGGCGATTCAGAACGTGATGTTCGGGAAGTTCAAGAAGTTCTCCCCGGGCTACGCGAAGATGGTCCTCGGCTATTTCGGGAAGACCCCGGTCGAGCCCGATCCGGAAATCGTGAAGAAGGCCGCGGAATTCATGGCGTCGAGCGAGCTCACCAAGTCCTATTCGACCGTCACCAAGAAGACGGTGCTCGAAATGAACGACGCCGACCCGAAGAAGGGCGGCAAGGTCGCGAAGAAGATGCTTGAGGATGCGGGGCTTCCCGTCACCGACGAGAACATCTTCATCGCCGCCTCCTGCAAGGAGAAGGGCATTCTCTTCCTCAAGGATCCTTCGAAGGCGCCGATGGGTTGCCGCTTCGCGAGCGATAGCGAGCCCTCCGCAGCCGGCGCAGCCGCGAAGGGGGGCATTACGGTCACCATCAACGGCAAGGCGTACGGCGTCAAGATCACCGGCGACGGCAAGGCGGTCGTCAACGGCAAGGAAGTCGCGTTCAAGAGCGAGGCCGGCATCAAGGCGGCTCCTGCGGCCGCGGCTGCTCCCGCTGGCGGCACCGAAGTGAAGGCCCCCGTTCCGGGCACGATCCTGCGCATCACCGCGCAGAACGGCCAGAAGGTCGCGAAGGGCGACGAGATCCTCGTCATGGACGTCATGAAGATGGAGACCCCGGTCGCCGCCTCGTGTGACGGCACGGTGACGGTCACCGTCAACGCGACGGACAAGGTGGCGACCGGCGATACGCTCGCGGTTATCGGGTGAGGATAAACGAAATGAAAAAACTCTTTATTGCTTTGATTCTCGCCGCCGCATCGGTTGCGGCTTTTGCTGACGACGGGGCGGCGGCGACGGGAACGTGGCATGATACGCTCGCGAAGGTGGTGAACCTTCGGGGGGATACGGGTATCGCCGGTTTTCTTAAGAAGACGGCGCCTGCCTATATCACGGGCAACTTCGATGAGGCCGAGCGTCCGGCGCGCAAGCCGAAGGCGGCGAACCGCAACGGCTACTGGGACAAGAACCTCAAGTGGCACGGCGGCTACTTTGACGATGCCGGCGCCTTCGTCGAAGGGCACGAGGTGAAGACGCTCTTCGGAATGCCGTATGGTCTCGGGCAGTTCATCATGATCCCGATCTGCCTTGTCCTCCTCTATCTCGCGATCGTGAAGGGCTTTGAGCCGCTGCTGCTCTTGCCGATCGGCTTTGGCGGACTTCTCGCCAACTGCCCCTTGGCGGGCGTCACGGCTCCCGCGATGATGCATGATGGCGTTATCACGTTCCTTGCGAGCGGGATTCCGGTGATGTCCGGCGGCATTGTCGAGCCGGGCGGGTTCCTTCACTACTTCTTCAAGTTCGGCATCGATACGGGCGTCTTCCCGATCGTCATCTTCATGGGCGTCGGCGCGATGACCGACTTCGGCCCCCTGATCGCCAACCCGAAGTCCGCGCTCCTCGGCGCGGCGGCGCAGTTCGGCATCTTCTTCGCGCTCTTCGGCGCGCTCGGGATTGCGGCGATCTTCGGGCAGGACTTTTTCGGCTGCTCGCCCTTGATGGCGGCCGCCTCGATCGGGATCATCGGCGGTGCGGATGGTCCTACGGCCATCTGGCTCACCTCGCGCCTCGCCCCTGATCTCCTCGGTGCGATTGCGGCCGCGGCGTATTCTTATATGGCGCTCGTTCCGATCATCCAGCCGCCGATCATGAAGGCGCTCACGACGAAGGAGGAGCGGCTCATCAAGATGCCGCAATTAAGGCCCGTCAAGAAGATTGAGAAGATCTGCTTCCCGCTCATCGTGATTCTTCTTTGCGCGCTGCTCTTGCCCTCGGCGGTGCCTTTGATCGGCGCGCTGATGCTCGGCAATCTCGCCAAGGAGGTGGGCTCTTCCGTGAGCCGCATCGCCGACACGATGTCGAATGCGCTCATCAATATCGTGACCATTATGCTGGGGCTTTCGGTCGGCTCCAAGCTTGCGTGCGAAAAGTTCCTCTCCGGGACGACGCTCGCGATCCTCGCGCTCGGGCTTTGCGCGTTCTGCGTCGGGACGGCGGGCGGCGTTTTGATGGCGAAGCTCATGAATGTCTTCTCAAAGGAGAAGGTGAATCCGCTCATCGGTTCGGCCGGCGTTTCGGCGGTGCCGATGGCGGCGCGCGTTTCCAACAAGGTGGCGCTTTCGGAGGATCCGACGAACTTCATCCTGATGCAGGCGATGGGTCCGAATGTCTCGGGCGTAATCGGCTCGGCAGTGGTGGCGGGTGTCCTCTATACCCTTTGCCGTTGATTTGCCGATTAGGAAATGATATACTATCCAAGTTTTATCGGCTAAAAAGGGTAGATTAATGGCGAAAGAAGAAGATCAGGCGATTGAGGTGACGGGAGTCGTCACCAAGGTTCTGCCGGCGACGATGTACAAGGTTCGGCTCGAAAACGGGCATGAGGTTCTTGCGCACATTTCTGGCAAGATGCGCAAATTCTTCATTAAGATCGCGATTGGCGATACCGTTACGGTGGAGATTTCGCCGTACGATCTCGGCAAAGGTCGTATCACTTACCGTCACAAGGTGTGACGGTAAGTGAATTTCAGATTTCAGATTTCAAATTTCAGATTGCAAATCACGCATCAACGTTTCAATTCGCAAATCAGATTTCAACCTTTCACTAACCAAGGAGAATAAATATGTCAGGTCACAGCCACTGGGCGACAATCAAGCGCGCGAAAGGCGCGGCGGACGCGAAGAAGGGTAAGATCTTCTCGAAACTCGGCAAGGAAATCACCATCGTCGTGAAGGCGAAGGGAGGCGATCCCGACAACAACCCCACTCTCCGTACGCTCATCGCCAAGGCGAAGGCGGCGCAGATGCCGAACGACAACATCGAGCGCGCGATCAAGAAGGGAACGGGCGAGCTCGAGTCGGCCGACATGGTCGATGCGCAGTACGAGGCCATCAAGGGCTCGGTTGCGATCGTCGTCCGCGTCCTCACCGACAACAAGAACCGCGCGGCCGCGGAGGTTTCGAGCGTCTTCAAGAAGAACGGTCTTGAACTCGCGAAGCCGGGCAGCGCTTCGCGCCTCTTCGACAAGCTCGGGCAGGTGATGATTCCGGCGGCGGACGGCATTACCGTGGACAAGGTGATGGAAGTCGCGCTCGAAGCGGGTGCGGAAGATGTCCTCTCCGAAGACGGCGGCTTCACCGGGAAGTGCCAGCCGAACGATTTCGTTGCGGTTTCCGAGGCCATCAAGGCGGCGGGCTTCGCGATCGACGAGGAGGACTCGAATATCGGGCTCGTCCCGAACATGACGAGCCCGGTGAGTGATGTGGCGGTGGCGAAGGCGGTCAACAAGCTCGTCGAGATGCTCGAGGATCTTGAGGACACGCAGGACGTCTATACCAACATGGAGACGACCGACGAGGTCGATGCCGCGCTCGAAGCCGAGGGTTGATTCCGGTTTCTCCGAATGGAAAGGGAACGGGCGGCGAATGCCGTCCGTTCTTTTTTGCGTTTCACGCGCACGCACGCGCGTTTTTTTGGTAAAATAATCCGCAATGGCAGAAATGCTTCAAGTCGCCGCCTTCGAAGGCGGTTCATTGCGCCTTTTGGACGAAAAGAACGAGTCCAAAGAGGTGGTTCTCGCTTTGCCTTTGAACCGGCTGGTCGTCAAGATGATGCGCGTGCCTCCAGAGGCGAAGGAGGACCCCATCGCCTTCCTGGCGCCGCTTTTGCAGAAGTTGAGTCCCTTCCCTGACGAAGCACTGAGCGTGGGCTATGAGCAGGTCGGCGAGGACGAGCGGGGAATGCAGGTGATTGCCGCCGCGATTCCCGAAAGTGCCGCCGATGACATCGCCTCGGCGTTGGACGAGAAGAAACTTAACGTGACGCGCATCGATGCGTTGGAGCTCGGAGAGTTGCGTGGACTCTGGAGCGCGATTGGCGCCGAGGCGGGCGGTGTGCGCAAGCTGGTGGCGCTTAAGCGCGTGGACGGCGTTTCGCTGGTCGTCCTCGACGGCGAGCTGCCGGCGGTTCTGCGTACGGTGAACGACGGGGCGGAGCTGAAGCGCGAGATCATGCTGTCGCTTTTGGAGGCCGAGGATTTCGGCGGGGCGCGCCCGCTCGTGGAAATCGTGCTGGTGGGCGATGTTGCCGCCGAGGGGCTGGAGGCGTTAGCGCCGATCCGCACCTTGACCATCGGCGAGGACGCGGCGCTGGTGGGGGTGGCGGAACGGTCGGCCGAACCCGGTGCGCTCAATGTCCTGCCGTCATCCTGGCAGGAGGTCCTCGACGAGACGCGCTTCAAGGCGAAGCTCGGCAAGTGCCTTGCCGTGGCCATCGGCATCTGGGTGTTGGCGATGGGCGTCCTCTTCGGCGTGCCCGTCGCCTACGGCTTCATGACCGATAACCAGAAGGAGCTCTGCCGGGCTCATCAGAAGCGCTACCGCATCGTTTCGGAAACTCGCGACAAGGTGAATCTCGTCCGGAAGTATTCCGACCATTCGCGCGGCGCGTTGGAGATCATGAAGGCGGTTTCCGACCGGTTGCCGGCGGGGATTACGCTGTCCAGCTGGAACTTCAAGCGCGACGAGGGCGTGACGGTGTCGGGCGAGGCCGACGATGCCGTCCAGGTCTATGATTTCAAGGATCAGATGGTGAAGGCCGAGGTCTTCGCCCAGGTGAACCTCAAGGGGCCTTCCGCCGGCAAGGGCGGCAAGCAGCGCTTTGACCTCGAGTGCCTCTACGAGGGAGAGGAGGAGGAAGAATGAACACGATGTCGCTGAAGGAAAAGGCGGTAGTGGCCGTCGTTGCGACGGTGCTCCTCTATGCGCTGGCGGCAGGGCTGTGGTTCTTCTCGCAGCAGGCGGCGTGGAAGAAGGCGGCGCGTGCCTACAAGACGGCGTGCGACACCTATCGTAAGGAATGTCAGCTCATTGCCGAGACCGACAAGTGGAATGATGCCTACGAGGAGGAGAAGGCGCAGATGCGCACCTTCGAGGGCGGCAAGTCCACCGATACGACCTGGCTGCCCAAGATGGATGAGCTTGCGAAGAAGCACTACATCTCCATTTCCCAGCGGCAGGCGGGCAAGGAAGTGGTGGCGGGCGATGTCCTGGAGCTGCCGATCGAAGTGAAGACCTGGGAGGGCGGATTGGAGCCGCTCGTCAAGTTCCTCCATGAGCTCGAGAATACCGACGAGGGGATGTTCGATGTCCGTTCGCTCAATTTCAAGCCCAGCTCCAAGAAGGGGTATCTCAGAGGGTCGTTTACGCTGACGTGTGCGTATATGAGAGAGGGTTGAAAGAAGGTGTAGGTGTAGGGGGAAGGTGTAGGTTGAGGTGAAGGTGAAATTTGGATTTCTAAAGGATTAAATGCGTATGAAAATCAAGATGGGATTGACGGGAATCGTGGTGATGGCGCTGGCGGTGGGCCTGGAGGCGGCACCGTCGGTGACGACCTCCACGCCGGCGAGGACGCTGTTGGGCAATCGGCGCCCGGCAAACGCTCCGGCCGCACCGGCGTCACGTGCGGAGGCGTCGGCGAGTGAAGAGACCAAGGAGGCGCATGCGCTCAATTTCAATCAGGCGCCGCTGGAGCTGGTCTTCGACGCCATTCAGGCCGAACGCAAGCGGACGGTGCTCAAGGATCCCGGTTGCCCGAGCCCCACCATCACCCTGAAGACGCGCGAGGGGCAGAAGCTTTCGCAGGAGGACTACCTTGAGGCCATCTATGTGATCCTTGAAATGAACGGCGTCCATCTCGAGGATTACGGCGAGAAGTTCATCCGCGCCTTGCCGCGGGCGAAGGCGCGCAAGGAGGGCATCCCGCTCATCATGGATTCGGAGCAGGTGCTCAACGAGTCGGGCAAGGTGGTGTCGATGATGATTCCGTTTAAGAACATCGCCTATGACGAGGCGCAGAAGGTGCTGGATAACTTCAAGTCCGACTCCGGCATCCTGCTGGCGCTCGAGCGCACCAATTCCATCCTCGTCACCGATACCGAGCAGAACATCAACCGGATGCTCGAGATTGCGAAGACGATCGATGTGGCGACGCCGGTCACCGAAGATGTGTTCGTCCGCCAGATCCAGTACGCGAGCGCGGCGGACATCAAGACCTCGCTGGAGGCGATCGTCCAGGAGTCGCAGCGGGAAATGGAGAAGAACGGCAAGCAGCCGCAGAACACGCAGAACCAGCCGCGGACATTCGGTCAGCCGCGCGTCCTCGGGCGCAACCAGCCGCCGCCGCAGCCGCAGCCCAATTCCTCGCTGGTGCTCGCCGTTTCCGACGCCGACCGCGGGATGATTCGCGGCAAGGTGCTGATTCTCGCCGACGAGCGCTCCAACAAGCTCATCATCGTCACTTCACAGGCGAACATGAACTTCTTCGACAAGGTCATCAAGCAGCTCGACATCGAGACCACGCCCGATACGGTGGTCAAGGTCTATCGGCTCAAGTATGCCGACGCCGAAGAGGTGAGCGACATGATCAACGACCTCATCGGCAACGCGGCGTCCTCGAAGTCCTCCACCAAGTCCAATCAGAACCAGAACGCGAGGAATGGTTCGGGCGGCAACATCACCCGTTCGACCGCCGCCCAGACCACGGCGAAGAAGCCGTCGAATCAGCGTACGGGCGAGGCGAAGGCGGGCGAGCTTTCGAAGGACAATACGACGGTTCTCGCCGACAAGCGCATCAACGGGCTCGTGGTGATGACCAACAAGGAGCTTGTCCCCGTGGTCGAGAAGATCATCGAGTCGATGGATGTCAAGCTTTCGCAGGTCTTGATCGAGACGGTGATCGTGGAAGTGTCGCTTGGCGACGACATCGAGACCGGTGTCGATTGGGTGATGCGCGGCAAGGATCGGGTTGCGACTCAGGAGAATGTGCTCGATTCGTACGGGCGCAAGACGTTTTATTATAACGATCCGGACGGGAAGATGACCCATTACACCGGGGCGGATCCGACAAAAGTCTTGACTGACCGTGACGGCAACGAGACCATCTTGACCTTGAGCGAGACGCCGGTGATGCAGACAATTCTCAAGACGGTGCGCGATGGGTTTGTCAACAACGGCAACTATATGCTTGGCGGTGGTGGCGGCTCGGAGGCTGGCACCAAGGCCCTCAATGCGGTCGTGAGCGAAGGTTGGAAGGGTGCGAACCCCATCGGCGGCGGGGTCAACTATTTCCTTAAGTCCGACAAGCTGAATCTCGCGGCGGTTATCAAGGCGTCGAAGACTGACAGCCGCACCAAGTACATCGCCTCGCCGGTGGTGATGACGGTTGACAACAAGGAGGCGACGATCAACGCGACGAAGATGAAGTATCTTCTCAAGGGCTTCCAGTCCTCGGGCAACTCCTATTCGACGATCGCCGTTCCCGATTACGAGCAGAAGGAACTGGGCATCGAGATCAAGGTTACGCCCAAGATCAACCCGAATGGCACGGTGATGCTCTCTGTGGAGGAGAAGTATTCGCAGATTTCGGGCAATCAGGACATCAAGTACGCGACGGGCAATTCGCGCACGGACAGCGCGCTCAGCCGGGCGGTCGATGAGGCGGGGAACCTGCTCGCGGGCGACACGGAGAGCTCAAGCGCGCTGGAGACGGTGAACGTACCGACGACCGCCACGCGCGAGATGTCGGCCGATGTCATTCTCGAGAACATGCAGACGGTGATTTTCGGCGGGTTGACCGAGACGCTGGAATCGGAGTCCGAAAAGGGCATTCCGATCCTGAAGGACATCCCCTGGATCGGCAAATGGCTGTTCAGCAGCGTCGTGAAGAGCGAGTCGCGCAGTGAACTGCTGATCTTCATGACGCCGTATGTCCTGGAGGACGCCGAGGCCGCGCAGGCGGAGGCGATCCGCCGCAAGAAGACGCTGTCCGACCCGCGTCCGTGGGACGACCACGGCTGGTCGCTTTCGGAGCTGGCCGATCCGGTTTCGAAGAAGGAGCAGATCCGTCGCCTGAAGGACGAGTGGAAGAAGCAGGACGAGGAGCGCAAGACGAAGATCGCCATCGAGCAGGAGAAGGTGAAGCGGGTGAAGCGGCTTAAGGAGCTTTCGGCCGAAGAGCGCAAGGTGTGGCTCAAGATGCACGAGGAGGAGCTCGAGGAGGAGGAGCGTGAGGAGCTGGAGAAGCAGATGCTCGATCCGGAGAGCCAGGAGGAGCTGCGCAAGCTGGCGGAGCAGGTCCGCATCAAGAAGCTGGGCGAGGCCGAGGAGGAGTTGAAGGCGGCCGACGAGGCGGCGACCGCCGAGAACGAGCGCGGCAAGCTGGAAGCGGAGAAGGCGCGCGCGGATGCGGACGGCGAGTCGAAGTAAGGCGGATGCTATGAACCAGAAGCTCGTTACCATCCTTTCCGTGTGTGCGGCGGTGGTTGCCGCGGCGGTGGCGGCGGTGGTCGTCAGCGTCAATCGTTCGGCCGAGGCGCGGGCGTACGCGGAGGCCGAGTCTGCAGCGGAACTGCGGGCCGAGGCGGAGGCGCGCGAGGCGGCGAAGACGGCCGAGGCCGAGGCCGCGAAGGCGCGGACGGCGGAGGCCCAGGCGAAGGCGAAGGCCGATGAACTCGCGGCGAAGAAGGAGGAGCGCGAGATCAAGGAGGCGGAGGCCGATGCCGCCGAGGAGAATCGCATCGCCAAGGAGGCGGCGCGTGACGAGGAGCGGGCGAAGGAGGCAGCCGAGGAGGCGCTTCGGGATAAGGCGCGGGCCGAGGCGGAGGCGGCGAAGGCGAAGAGCGAGGAGGCGGCCATGCTGGCGAGGGCCGAAGAGCAGAAGGCGGCGGCGGCGGCCGACAAGCTGGAGGCAGAGAAGCTCAAGACGGAGAGCGTAATTGCCGAGGCGAAGGCGTTGGAACTTCGGAAGATCGATTTCGAGACGGCTGAGCGCGAACTGCTCGAATGGCGGCAGGAGCTGGAGGAGCGCGAACGGGCGCTTACGCCGGAAAAGACGATTGCCGATCTTGAATGGGCGGGCGGGAAAGACGATTATGTCGCCGATGACAAGGGCAATCTTGTCAAGCAGGTGAAGACGACGGTGTTGCCGGAAAACGATCCTGCGTTGGCACGGGGAGCGCGGAAGCTCGCGAAGACCGAACGGCTGGTGGGAGAGCGGTCGGCGAAGGATTCGAAGTTCCTGCGCGATTCGATTATACGGCGCACCGAGGCGCTTTATCTCCGTGCGCTCCGGGACGGCAATGTCATTGACTCGGAATTCTATAAGCAGACCTTGCAGTCGCTCGATCCGGACTGGAAGCTTTCGCTTCCGGATGCCGCCGCGAAAGGCAAGTGATTTTCAAGAAGGACGTTTGACCATGGCGAAACTGAAGTTGGGGGTACTGGGCTCCGGGGCGGGCTCGAATATGCAGTCGATAGTCGAGGCGATCGACGCGGGGACTTTGGACGCGGAGATCAAGCTGGTTCTGGCGGATGTCCCCGGGGCGAAGATCCTCGAGCGCGCGAAGCGGCACGGCATTCCCGCGCAGTATCTCGACTGCGCGCCGTGGAAGACGAAGCTTGAGGGACCGGCCGAAGATCGCTGCATCGAGTTGCTCAAGGCCGCGCAAGTGGATACGGTGGTCTTGGCTGGCTTTATGCGCATCGTGAAGCCCAAGCTGCTTGCGGCGTTTCCGAATCGCGTTCTCAATATCCATCCCGCGCTGTTGCCGGCATTTCCCGGGGTTCACAGTTGGACGCAGGCGCTTGATTACGGCTGCAAGGTCGCGGGCGTCACGGTTCACTTCGTCGATGCGGGTACGGATTCCGGACCGATCATCGTCCAGAAGGCGGTGCCGGTTCTGGAGGACGATACGCCTGAGACGCTCCATGCGCGCATTCAAGTTCAGGAGCATCTTGCCTATCCCGAAGCGCTGAACATTCTTGTTGCCGGCCGTTATCGCATTGAAGGCCGTCGCGTGCGCATTGGCTAATTTTCTTATCGTCGCTCAGCAAGTTGCCGTTCTCTTCGCCTTGATGGGTGTGGGGGCGGTGGCGCGCAAGTTCCGGCTCATAGACGAGTTTTCGGTGCGCGGGATGGTGAACGTGCTCGTGCTGCTGGTGACTCCCGCCTTGATCATCACGCTTTTCCAACGGCCTTTTGATGTGGGGATGTTGCGGCAGTTCGCATTGGCCTTCGCCATTGCCATTGCCGTTCATCTCGTTTTGATTGCGCTGGCGGAATTCTTTTTCCGTTGCGATGCGCATCGGGCGACTGTGCTGAAGCTGGCGACGGTCTTCTCCAACGCCGGATTCATGGGCATTCCGCTGGAACAGGCGGTCTTGGGCGATCTCGGGGCGTTCTACGGAGTCGTGTATATCGCCACTTTCAATCTTTTCATGTGGAGCTATGGCTATGGGGTGATGAAGAGCGGCTCGCGCCTGGCGCTCAAGCGCACGATGTTCGTAAATCCTGGAACGGTGGCCATTCTGGTGGCACTGCCGCTTTTCCTCACCTCGACGCAACTTCCTTTTCTGGTGCGCGAGCCGGTGAGGCTTTTGTCGCTCCTTAATACGCCGCTGGCGATGGTGGTAATCGGTTTTTATCTTGCCGGTGCCAATCTTAAGGCGGTCTTCGCCGATCGCGCGGCGCTTCTCGCCACGCTCCTTCGGTTGGTGGTTTCTCCGCTGCTGGTGATTGCGGCGCTTTGGCCGTTGGCGGCGGTTCTCGACGGCACGATGGCGCTGGCGATGGTGACGGCGTCTTCGGTGCCGGTGGCGGCGATGACCACGATGTTCGCCGCGAAGTATGCGCGGGACGTGGAGCTTTCGGTAGGACTCGTAAGCAGTACGACGCTGCTTTCGATGCTTACGATCCCGGCGACACTCGTCATTGCGTTCGCAGTGTTTTCCTAACCCCTGACTCCCAGCTCATGACTACTCGACCTATGCCCCTCGCGCAACTCATCGACCATACGTTCCTCAAAAGCGCGGGCGAACGGGATGCTGTTCGCAAACTTTGCCGCGAGGCGAAGCAATGCGGTTTCGCCTCGGTGTGCGTCAATCCCGCCGAAGTGCCGCTCGCAGCGCGGCTTTTGAAGCGCAGCTCGGTAAAGGTCTGCACGGTCATCGGCTTTCCGCTTGGGCAGAATACTACGGCGGCGAAGATTTTCGAAGCCGCGGACGCCGTCGAGAACGGTGCGGAGGAACTGGACTTCGTGGTCAATCAACGGCTGCTCAAGTATGATCCCGACGCCTGCGGCGAGGAACTGGAGGCGCTCGTCAAGTTCTGCCGCGCCGGCGGGCGTCCGGTGGTGCTTAAGCTGATTCTCGAGTGCTGCAACCTGACGAAAGCGGAAATCCAGCGCGGGTGTCGGCTGGCGAAGCGGGCCGGCTTTGATTTCGTGAAGACCTCCACCGGCTTCGGCGCCGGCGGCGCGACGGCGGCGGACGTGAAGCTCATGCGCAAGACAGTCGGCAAGACGATGGGCGTCAAGGCGGCGGGCGGCATTCGCACCTGTGCCGATGCGATGGCGATGGTGAAGGCGGGGGCTACGCGCCTTGGTTGCTCGGCGGGGGTGGAAATCGTTTCGAACCCTCGCTCGCGTTGAATTTTGGTATAATAACATTTATGAAAATAGCGGTAATTGGCGATGGCGGCTGGGGAACGGCGAATGCGCTCCTGCTGGCTGGGTACGGGCACGAGGTCACCCTTTGGGGGGCGTTTCCCGAGTATGTCGAGGAGATGCGGCGCACCCGTCGGAACGACAGGTTCCTGAAGGGGGTGCCGTTGCCCGCCGACCTGAAGCTGGAGTCGGACCGCGCGGCGGCCGTCGCCGGCGCCGAGGTGGTGGTGCTCGCTCCGCCCTCCAAGTTCTTCACCTCGGTCGTTGAAAGCTTCAAGGGGCTCATCACCCGGGAGATGCTCGTCGTCTCCATCACCAAGGGGCTCTGCGAGAAGACGAACCGTCGGATGTCCGACCTCGGGGCCGAGATCCTCGGCACCGGGCCCATCGTCGCGCTCGCCGGTCCTACGCATGCCGAAGAGGTTTCGCGCGGCATCCCCACGGCTATTGTCGCCGCGTGCGAAGATTCCGCGAAGGCGAAACGGGTGCAGGAGATCTGGTCGGGGCCGCGCTTCCGCGTCTATACCTCGCCCGATCCCGTGGGGGTGGAGATCGGCGGTGCGGTAAAGAACGTCCTCGCCATCGCCGTCGGCTGTAGCGACGGGCTCGGCTTCGGCGACAATACGCGCGCAGCCCTCATCACCCGCGGGCTCGTGGAGATGCAGCGCTTTGTCCTCGCCTACGGCGGCAGGCCCGAGACCCTTTCGGGGCTAGCGGGCATCGGCGACCTTATCGTCACCTGCACCTCCGTCCATTCGCGCAACCATTCCGTCGGCGAGCGGCTCGGGAAGGGCGAGAAGATCGCCGACATCCTTGCTTCGATGCAGATGGTCGCCGAGGGCGTCTGGAACTCCAAGGTCATTCATGAAATCGCCGAGCGGCTTCAGGTCGATATGCCCATCTGCGAACTCGTCTATTCCGCCTGTTACCGCGACTTCGATGCGCAGAGCGCGGTGAAGCTGATGATGGAGCGGCCCTTCAAGAGCGAAATGTGATATAATATTCGTTCAATTTTCTGAATTCGCAAAGAAGGAAACAAAACATGAAATTGGCTGATCTCAAGGGTAAGACCGTCGGCGTGTGCGTGTCGGGCGGGCTCGATTCGAAGACCATTTGCTGCGTCCTCAAGGATGCCGGCGTCAAGGTGAAGGCGTTCTCGGCGAACGTCGGCCAGCCGGACGAGAAGGACATCAACGACATCAAGAAGAAGATGGCGCCGACGGGCGTCCAGACGACGATCGTCGATGTCACGAAGGAGATGGCCGACATCTGCTTCGAGACGGTGAAGTGCCAGGCGATGTACGACGGCGGCTACTGGAACTCGACGGGCATCGCCCGCGCGGTCACCGTCCAGAAGCTCCTGCCCGCGATGAAGAAGGCGGGCTGCACGGTCCTCGTCCACGGCGCGACCGGCCGCGGCAACGACCAGATGCGCTTCGAGCGCTACACGAACGTCTTCGATCCGAAGTTCGGCGTCTACGCCCCGTGGCGCGACGCGGACCTGCTGAAGCTCTTCCCGGGCCGCACGCAGATGGTCGAGTTCCTCGCCAAGCGCGGCATCGTCGCTTTCGTCGGCACGAAGAAGAAATATTCGACGGACGCGAACCTCGCCGGTCTCAGCCACGAGGCGGAGGAGCTCGAGAAGATGGAGACCTCGATGCGCATCGTGAAGCCCACGATGGGCGTGTGGCCGTCCGACGCGCCGAACAAGGTCGAGAAGATCGTCCTCAAGTTCGAGAAGGGCCGTTGCGTCGCGGTGAACGGCAAGAAGATGTCCCCGCTCCAGGTGATGCTCCTCGCGAACAAGATCGGCGGCCGCAACGGCATCGGCATGAAGCACGCGCTCGAGAACCGCATCATCGGCACGAAGAGCCGCGGCGTCTACGAGGCTCCGGGCATGGAGGTCCTGAGCTGGGGTCTCAAGTACATCTACGAGGGGATCATGGACCGCCGTTCGACGAAGCTCTTCCAGGAGCTTTCGAAGCTCGTCAGCGACCAGATCTACGACGGGCGCTGGTTCGATCCGGCGACGCAGGCCGCCCGCGCGGCGATCCAGGTCTGGGCCGACAAGGCGACGGCGGAGGTGGCGCTTGGGCTTTACAAGGGCAACATCTTCTTCGAGTCGCTGAAGGGCCTCAAGGCGACCATTTACAACGAGGCGGACAGCTCGATGGAGGCGTGGAACGGGCTTAACCCGCACCGCTCGCAGGGCTTCGCGGAGATCCAGTCCGTCGAGGCGAAGATGCTCGCCAAGGCCGGACAGATCAAGGCTTGATCGGTTGGCTTGGTAAGAGAGACGAAGGGGACGCTGCGCTATCCGCGCGGCGTCTCCTTTTTTTTGCGGCGACGAGCATGTGCGCGCGAAAGGCCCAGGATAAGGATGGCTGACGCAAGCGGGTGAATTTATGGTATAATGTGGGCGTTGTCTGAAACGGAAGGAACCAATCATGGTGAAGAGAGAGATTTCGATGTGTGTCGTTTTCGGAGCGGTT
>JAZUHK010000002.1:0-8885 GCA_045641645.1 Kiritimatiellia bacterium | reverse complement strand
CCTACAACGCCAATCCCGATTCGATGGTGGCGGCGCTTTCGGCTTTTGCCGCCGAGCCGTGCGCGGGGCGGCGGATCGCGATTCTGGGCGATATGTTCGAGCTCGGGGAAGATGCCGTGGCCTTGCATGAACGGGTCTTTTGCCGCGCGGCGGCTCTCGGGCTCGATCTGGTCGTGGGCGTCGGGGAGCTTTCGTCGCGCGGTCCGTGCGGCCGCGCCTATCCCGAGGTCGCGGCGTTGGCTGCCGAATTGCCGACGCTTCTCAAGGCGGGCGATCTGGTGCTGCTCAAGGCCAGCCACGGCATGAGCCTTTCGAAATTGGCGGAGGACTATGGACGGTAATTCCGCTGAGATCGCGCTCGTTCGGGTGCTGTCGGGCTTTGCCTTTGTCTTCGGCGCGTGCGTGGCGAGTTTCCTCAATGTGGTCATCTACCGGGTGCCGCGGGGGGAGTCGCTGGTCTCGCCGCCGTCGCATTGTCCGAAGTGCAATGCGCCGATTAGGTGGTATCAGAATATTCCCATTTTCGCATATCTGGCGCTCCGCGGCAAGTGCGCGAACTGCAAGGCACCGATTTCGCCGCGCTATCTCCTTATCGAGACCCTGGGCGGGCTTTTGTATCTTGCCGCGTTCTTGCGTTTCGGCCCTACGCCGTTCATGCTGGTGATGTGGATCTGGATTGCGCTGATGATCGTCGGGGCGATGATCGATTTCGACCTGAAGCTGCTACCCGATTTTGTCACGGTGGGCGGCATGGTGCTGGGAGTTGGGTTCGGAGCATTTGAAAGCTGGCGCCTCGCCGCGTGGACTCCCGTCGCGTGGTCGCTTGCGGGTCTCGCCTTCGGCTTCGGGCTTTTGTGGCTGGTGCGCTTTCTCGGCTCCAAGGCGTTCAAGCGCGAGGCGATGGGAATGGGCGACGTCTTCTTGATGGGGGCCGTCGGCGCGATTTTCGGCCCGGTCGCGGTCCTTGTGACCTTGATTCTCTCCTCCGTCTTCGGATCGGTGGTGGGGATCGCGTTGGTGGCGCTCTCGAAGGCGAAATTCGGCAAGTTCGTCGAGATTCCCTACGGGCCCTACATCTGTATGGGATGCCTCGCCTACGCCTTCTTCGGCGGCGAGATCGTCCAGTTCTATCTGCAGCTCTTCCGCTAAGGTCATTTCCGATAACGAACCGAAAAAAACGAGAAAAAAAACGATGAAAAATATCCCGCTCAATGTTGTTCAGAAGATCCTCGCGAAGCATCTCGTCGAGGGCAATCCCGCCACCGATCCCGAAATCGGCATCCGCATCGACCAGACCCTCACGCAGGACGCCACCGGCACGATGGCTTACTTGCAGTTCGAGTCGATGGGCGTCAAGCACGTGAAGAACGACCTCGCCGTCTCCTATGTCGATCACAACACCGTGCAGATCGGCTTCGAGAACGCCGACGATCACGATTTCCTCGCCTCGGTCACCAAGAAGTTCGGCACCGTCTATGCCAAGGCCGGCAACGGCATCTGCCACCAGCTGCACCTTGAGCGCTTCGGCAAGCCGGGCACGACGCTCCTCGGTTCCGATTCCCACACGCCGACCGGCGGCGGCATCGGCCAGATCGCCATCGGCGCGGGCGGCATCGACATCGCCGTCGCGATGGCGGGCGGCGCGTTCCACATCCCTACGCCCAAGGTACGGGCCATCGTCCTCAAGGGGCGGCTCCGCAAGGGCGTCTCGGCGAAAGACGTAATCCTCAAGGTGCTGGAGAAGTTCGGCACCAAGGGGAATGTCGGTTGGATTTTCGAGTACACCGGATCTGGGGTGAAGACGCTTGACGTTCCCTCGCGCGCGACGATCACCAATATGGGCGCAGAACTCGGCGTCACGACGAGCGTCTTTCCCTCCGACGCCGTCACCCGCCAGTTTCTTGCAGCGCAGGGGCGGGCGAAGGATTTCGTCGAGATCCTGCCCGACGCCGACGCCGAATATGACGACGTCTTCACGGTGGATCTTTCGAAGCTCGAACCGCTTGCCGCCGCTCCCCACAGCCCCGGCAACATCGTCACCATCGCCTCGATGAAGGGGACGAAGGTCAATCAGGTGATGATCGGCTCCTGCACCAACTCCTCCTATCGCGATATCCGCACGGTGGCGCGGCTCCTCAAGGGCAAGCATGTCGCCGACGACGTCGAGGTGGGCATCGCCTGCGGTTCCCGGCAGGTGGTGAACATGCTCGCGAAGGACGGGTCGCTCGCCGCGCTGATTGCCGCGGGCTGCCGCATCCTCGAGAATGCTTGCGGCTTCTGCATCGGCGCGCATATGAGCCCGGCCACGAACGCCGTTTCGCTTCGCACGAACAACCGCAACTTCGAGGGACGTTCGGGCACGAAGTCGGCGAAGGTCTATCTGGTTTCGCCCGAGACGGCGGCGGCGAGCGCGCCCACCGGCACCTTCGTCTCCGCGTGCGGCAATCCGGCGTTGCGCCCGGTGCCGGCGCCGAAGAAGTTCCCGATTGACGATGCGCTTTTCCTGTATCGCGGCACGGCCGGCAAGGGGGTGCCGGGAACGACGATTGTCCGCGGGCCGAACATCGCGCCGGTGCCGCGCGGGGTGGCGCTGGCGAAGGATCTTGTTGCGACGGCGGCCATCAAGGTGGGCGACAAGATCACTACCGACCACATCATGCCGGCGGGCGCGCGGCTCAAGTTTCGCTCCAACGTGCCCGTTTACGCGAAGTACGTCTTCGAGCCGTGCGACAGCACCTTCCACGACCGCTGCCTGGCCAACAAGGCGGAGGGAATGGCGAATGTCATTGTCGCGGGCGAGAGCTACGGGCAGGGGAGTTCGCGCGAGCATGCGGCGCTTTGCCCCATGTATCTCGGCGTGAAGGCCGTCATCGCGAAGTCGATCGAACGCATTCACCGCGCGAACCTCATCAACTTCGGCATCGTTCCGTTCGTCTTCGAGAATCCCGCCGATTACGACGAGGTCTCGACGGGCGATGTCTTTTCGCTCAAGGGCATCCGTGCGGCGGTTGAAGGCGACGGACGGCTCGTGGTGCGCAGTCCCAAGGGCAACTTCACGGTCCGCACGGCGCTTTCGCCGCGCGAAAAGCAGCTTATCCTCGCTGGCGGTCTGCTCGCGTCGCTGTAAAGCGGCGGCTCATTGAGGTGTCGGCTTCGGCGTTGCCCGTCAGCGCACGAGAATTTGGTATAATATCTATCGTTATGGCCGAAGAGATCAAAGAGAAGCTTTTGGAAGTCGAGGAAGTTCGTCAGCAGATTGAGGAACTGAAGAAAAAAGTCGCCGAAATGGCCGACTACATCAAAATCGCCGAGCGCCGCGAGAAGCTGGCGAAGCTGGAGGAGCGGCAGTCGGGAGCCGATTTCTGGAACAATCAGACGAAAGCCCGCGAGGTGATCGCGGCAACGAACTCCGAGCGCGCCTACGTGCTGCCGTTCGACGCCCTCACCAAGACCATGGAAGACGCTGCGGTGATGCTGGAACTTGCGGAAATGGAAGAGGGTGCGGCGCAACAGACGGCGCTCAAGGATACTCTCGCCGAGTGCGGCAAGGCCGGCGAGTTCTTCGCCAAGCTCCGCCTCCAATCGCTTCTGGGCGGCAAGTTCGACCAGTACAATGTCTTCGTCAAGCTTCATGCCGGGCAGGGCGGTACGGAGGCCTGCGACTGGGTGTCGATGCTCTACCGCATGTATATCCGCTATGCCGAAAGTCAGGGTTGGAAGGTGGAGGAGTACGATTCGCAGCCGGGTGAAGAGGCGGGTTTCAAGGATGTCTATTTCCGCGTCGAGGGACCCTACGCCTATGGTATGCTCAAGGCCGAGCGCGGCATTCATCGGCTCGTGCGCATCTCGCCGTTCGATGCCAATAAGCGCCGCCAGACCTCGTTTGCCTCGATGGAGACCGTCGCCGAAATCGCCGACGACATCGAAGTGGAGATCAAGGACGAGGATCTGCGCATCGACACCTACCGTTCGGGCGGAGCCGGCGGCCAGCACGTCAACAAGACGGATTCGGCGGTGCGTCTCACCCATCTTCCCACCGGCATCGTCGTCGCCTGCCAGAAGGAACGCTCGCAGCACATGAACAAGGAAAAGGCGATGAACATGCTCCGGGCCCAGCTCTACGAGTACTACGAAGACCAGAAGCGCGCCGAGCTCGACCGCTTCTACGGCGCGAAGAGCGAAAACGGCTGGGGCAGTCAGATCCGCTCCTATGTCTTCTGCCCCTATACGATGGTCAAGGACCTCCGGACCGAATGTGAGACGAGCGATGTCGATGGCGTCATGGACGGTCATCTTCAGCCCTTTATCGAAGCGTGGTTGCAGATGAAGGCGGCTAAGTGATGCCGATTGAAAATGGCGTAAACTGGCAGCCGGTCGATCCGCAGAGCCGCGGGCGTCACGCTTCCTTTTCTTCCGCCGTCGCCGCGTCGCTTGCCGACTTGCTGACCGAGAAGGACGATTTCTTCGACCAGGTGGTGGATAACTGGCCGCGGCTTTTCCCCGGTCTTCCGGCCAGGCCCGGGCGCGTTCAGGACGGCTGCATCTACCTCTATGTGACCAAGGCGACGACCAGCTTCTCGCTGCGCGCTAAACTGCCGTTCATCCGGCGGCAGCTGCAGACCCTGCCGCATGCGCCCAAGACGATCAACCTCCGCGTGGAGATTCACGCATCATGATTGCCGCGGCGATTTTCCTGGCTGCCGTTTTCACGCGCCCGATGGAGCGCGTCTCGACGATGGATCCGGCATTCGCCCAGTCGGTTTACGACAGTCGCGCCGTGGCGCTGGTTTACGAGTCGCCGCTTGCCTTCGACTATGAGAAGCGTCCGTACGAGCTCGTGCCCGGGCTCTGCGAGCTTCCGGAGGTTTCGGCGGACGGGCTTACATATCGTTTTCGGGTGCGCGACGGAAAGGCGGCGACGGCGGCGGACATGGTTCGCTCCCTGGAGCGGTTGCGCGATCCGAAGATCCTCTCCCCGAACGGCTGGATGCTTAAGGAGGTGACGACGATGCGCGCCATCGACGAGCGCACGGCGGAGATTCGGTTGAAGCGTCGGCAGCATGTGTTTCCATATTTGATGGCGATGTCGCCGGCGTCGGTTAGGTTGCCCGACGGTTCGGGTACGGGGCCGTATGTCCTCTCCTCCTGGCGCAAGAATCACGCGATGACCTTCACCCGCAAACCCTCTACCCCTACACCTACCCCTACACCTACACCTTCCACCTACACCTTCTCCTCTCCCGCTCCCTTTGACACCATCCGCTATCTCGTCATTGACGACATCTCCACCCAGTGGCTGATGTTTCTCAAGGGCGAGGTCGATCTCCTCGGCGAGCTTTCGCGCGACAACTGGGATGCGGTGATGTCCGCGCCGCTGGCGGCCGACGCGACGGTCAGGACGGCGACGGGGACGAAGACCTTTTTGCCGAACATCGGCGCCACCTTGCATCTGATGCCGACCCTGGAGACGGCCTATGTGGGCATCAATATGCGCGATCCGGTGCTTGGGCCCAATCGCAAGCTGCGGCAGGCGCTTAACGCGGCATTTGACTTTCCCGCCTGGGAACGCTTCTCGTCGGGGCGCGTCCTGGCGGCGGGCGGTCCCGTGCCGCCCAGTGTCAGCGGGGCGTTGCCGGCGGAGTCGTTTCCCTATCGTTTCGATCTGGCGAAGGCGAGGAAGCTCATTGCGGAGGCGGGCTATCCGGGCGGCATCGACCCGAAGACCGGCAGGCATCTCGTCCTTACGCTTGCGATTGGCCGCGCCTCGCAGGACAGCCGTGAGGCGGGGGAGCTGATGGCGTCCTTCTGGGATAGGATCGGCGTGAAGCTGGAGCTGCGGTTCTACACCTGGGACGCCTTCCTTAAGGCCGTCAATGAAGGGCGGGTGCAGCTCTTCCGCATGGGCTGGGTGGGCGATTACCCCGATGCCGAGAACTTCCTGCAGCTTTTCCATTCCAAGAACCGCTCGCCGGGGCCGAATCACTCCGACTACGTGAATGCGGAGTACGATCGCGAATATGATGCGGCGATGGCGGCGGAAACCGTCGAGGAGCGGCTGGGGCATTGGCGGCGGTGTCAGGAGATTCTGCAGGAGGACTGCCCATGGGTCTTCACGCATTTCAATTTGGCGAGTTCGCTGGTGCGGCCGCGGGTGGGCAATTATCTGCCGAGCGATTTCCCCTATGGACAGGAGGCGCATTTTCATGAAAACGCTGTACCTTGAACGTTCTACCGGCGCGTGCCGGGATGGCAGGTGGGTGGAGGAGCTCGATTTTACCGAGCGTCCTGCGCGCATCGTGGTGGGGACAGGCCCCGGCAGCTTTGCGGGAATCCGGAGTGCGATCGCCTTTGCCCAGGGTTATCGGCTCGGTTCGGGTGCGGAGGTGCTGGGGCTTCCGTCGCCGTGTGCGGTGGTGGGGGAGCTGTCGCGGCAGGGGGAGCTTCCCGCAGGTGCGAAGACGGCGGTCGTGGGGGATGCGCGGCAGGGAAAGATCTGGGTGGCGCTTTTCGAGGGGATGAAGCTCCTGAAGGCGGTGTTTCAAGTCGAGGGTGCGGAGGGCGTGCGCGCGGCGGTGCCTGCGGACTTTGCGGTCTATTCGAGTGATGACGCGCGCATCGGCGAGCTGTTGCGCGGCGTTTTCGCCGCGCGCTACCGTGGGTTGCAGCTGCCGACCGATGCGGGGCTGGAGGCCTTTGCTCTCGCTTCGCCGGAGCTGCTCGTTCCCGAGCCGTTGCCGCTTTATCTCAATCCTGCCGTGCGATAGGGGTGCGAATGGCCACGATCCCCGAGACGTCAACGATGCTTCTGGCGGCGATCGCGAAGGACTCGCAGTCGCTTCGCTGGCACGATTTCTACAACCGATATCAGCCGGTAATGGAAGGGTACTTGCGTACGGCGTTTCCAACCGTTGAAATCGAGGATGTGATACAGGAGACCATGCTGGCGCTAATGGAGAAGTTGCCGGACTATCGCTATGATCCTGATGCCCATGGGCATTTTCGCAATTACCTGATCGGCGTCGTGAAGTTCAAGGCCATTGAGCAGCTGAAAAAGCGCGAACGCGAAGCGGAGAAGTTGAAGGCATTCGGGAAGTCGCTTGCCGATGACGGAATGTTGGCGGCAGACCGTTCGTCCGATGACGAATTGCGGGAGTGGAGACATCACGCCTACGAGGTTGCCTTGGCACAACTTATGGCTGATGAAAAGATCCAGGCGCGCAGTCGTCAGGTTTTCGCGCGGGTGGCGGTCGATCACGAATCGCCGGAAGCGGTTGCCGCCGCTTATGGCATAACCCGCAATGGCGTTGACCAGATCAAGAACCGGCTGATTGGCAGGTTGCGTGAGTTGGTGCGGAAATTGACGGAAGACGATGCGCTCGGAAACCTTTGAGACCTGGTTGGCGGATCGGAAGCCGATGGCGAGGGAGCAGGGGCTGCTGCGGATTGGCGAGTCCATCGGCGATTGGAAGGTGCTGGCGGTCTTGGGGAAGGGCGGGAGTGCCGAGGTTTATCGCGTTCAGCATCTGCAATCTGCTGGCTATGCCGCTATGAAGGTGTTGATCTCCGGCGAAGAACGCCTCCGGGAGCGGTTCCGGCGCGAAGAAGAGCTGCTTAGGCGGCAGACCGCCGCCTGTTTTGCTCATTTTATCGATTCTGGGGAGTGGCACGGGCATCCTTACTTCGTGATGGAGGAGCTGGAGGCGATAGAGCTACCTAAAGGCGATCCGGGGCTTACCGAGTTTGTGTTGGCGGTAGGTGAAGCCGTAGCATCCTTGCATGCCGAGGGGTATGTGCATCGTGACTTAAAGCCAGGCAACATAATGCGTCGAAGTGACGGCACTTATGTGCTGGTCGATCTTGGGCTGGCCAGGCGAATGGAGACCGGGAACAAGGATCTTCTTCCTCATGAATCGTTGTCCATTGTCGATGGCGACAAGGTGGGGGTCGGAACCTTGGGATTTTCGGCACCAGAGCAGTTTACTGTCGGCATGGCCGACGAAACGGCGGATGTGCATGGAATCGGGATGTTGATCTATACGTGCTTTGACGGCAAGCCGCCAAGAAGATGGGCGCGCATAGTCGAAAAGGCGACCACCTCGATTCCGTCGCAACGATTTGCTTCCGTTCGCGAACTGATGCAGGGGGTGGCTGCAGCTTCGGCGGTAAGGCCGCCGCTGGTCAAGTTGCTGTTGGCGGTGGCATACCTGCCGCTTGTCTCTGGGTTGATATGGATGGTTGCGCGTTCGGTCTATGCGCATTATCACTATGGCGCCGGGGTTTACCAGATATCCTATTTCGTCGGACAGATGATCGCCTATGGTGCCTTTGCGAGTATCCTCCCTGTAGGGCTGACTTTTCGTCAGTCGTGGACGCGGTGGCTGACGGTGGTGATGGGTAGCGTGTTTGCGTTTTATCTGGTGACGAGTCCGTGGCTGGAAAGAGGTGTGCAAACGCTCAACGTCTATGCGCTGGGGGTGGTTTGCCTATGGTTCTGCCCGACGATCATCGCCGCCATCCTGCTCATGATCCCCTCCGTCGCCCGTTGGTACGGACGTTGATTCTCACTTTTAATTAAAACCGAGAATTGGGATCGGCTGCGCGAACTTTTCCGCGTAAGATTTGCCTTTGGCGCGCCAGTAACTTACGCGTAGTCATGGTGAGATGATTGCGTCTCATGGCCGAAGAGCGGTTCTTCGGTTATGGTAGGGTAAGAACAGTCAAGCGAGGAGCAGGTGACGACCAAGGAGGGGTGCAACGAGATTTTTATGCAGAGTCAATGAGGTGACGCCCGGTTTCATGCCGCGCACTCGACCTGCGGCAGGTCTTTGACGAGATGTCCGAAGAACTCCTCGAGGCGGTTTGACTTGTAGAGCGTGCGCAGAGGG
>JAZUHK010000001.1:0-5553 GCA_045641645.1 Kiritimatiellia bacterium | reverse complement strand
CCTCGGAATATTGCTATCCCTCGGATCCCGTTCGACTTGCATGCCTAATCCACGCTACCAGCGTTCGTTCTGAGCCAGAATCAAACTCTCAAGAAAAAAACTTGAGTTCTGTTAAAGCTCCTCACACAAACATTTACTGTTCCGTGTCTCTTCTAAAGACACATTCTCAAGCATCTGATTTCAAAGAGCGACGCCGCCCTTTCGGGGCAACGGGGGGATAGTATATCAAAAACCCCCTCGCTTCCGCAAGGGGGTATTTTCAACTTTTTTCAAAGCTGATTGACCCGGCAATTTCTCAGGCCTTCTTGGCGATCTCGACGAGCGTCTTGAAGCCCGCGGGATCCTGAATCGCGATCTCGCTCAAGCTCTTGCGGTTGAGCGTGACGCCGGCCTTGATGAGCCCCGCGATGAACTTCGAATAGCTGATCCCCTCCTGACGGGCCGCCGCATTGACGCGGGCGATCCAGAGCTGGCGGAAATCGCGCTTCCTGAGCTTGCGGTGCTCGGTGGAAAGACGCATCGCGCGATCGACGGCCTCAGTCGCGGTGCGGAAAAGCTTGGAGCGGGCGCCGTAGAAACCCTTGGCGAGTTCCAGGCGCTGGCGGCGGCGTTCGCGGGAAGCGGGAGCATTAGTAACACGCATTTTCTATATCCTCCTCGAATTAGCGACCCTGCAGCGCACGCGCGTAGGTCTTGGTGACTTTGAGCGAATCAACAGCCGTACGCCCGCAAAGATTGTTCTTGCGCGAACGCTTCTTACCGTTGTTGAGATGGGCGTGACCGCCCTGTGAGCGAAGGACCTTGCCGCCCTTCGAGAGCTTCATGCGCTTGACCGCGCACTTCTTCGTCTTCATTTTAGGCATTTTTATGTTTCCTTTCTTGCTCCTTACCGGTCGGGCAGCCCTTGGTTAAGAGCCCGATCCAGACGGAATGAGCGCGTAGTATATCCTTTTTCGCCGCGCCCTGTCAAGAGCGGAGCTGCGCCACCTCGGCAGCCGTGAGATCGCGCCATTCCCCTGGCTTCAATTCGGGCGGAAGCCCGAAAGCGCCCACCTTGACGCGCTTCAACGCGAGGACGACGAGATGCGCCGCGCTGCACATCTTGCGAATCTGCCGCTTCCGGCCCTCGCTCAAGACGAACTTCAAGAGGCGCGTATGATTCTCCCACTCCCGAACGACCTCCACCGGCACGGGACGGATGGTATAGCCGTCATCGAGCGTGAGCGGAGAGCGGAGGGTCTTGAGCTTCTCTTCGTCCCACCGTCCGGCCACCTTCACGAGATACGTCTTCGTATGGTTGAAACGCGGATGGGTCAGCTCGTTGACGAGCGTCCCGTCGTTGGACATGAGGAGGAGCCCTTCGCTATCCTTGTCGAGCCGCCCTACCGGCACCAGCCGCTCGGGTGTCTTCACGAGCTCCGCCACCGTCTTGCCGCCGAAGGGATCGCTCATCGTCGAGAGAACTCCGACGGGCTTATATAGGACGACCGTCCGGGGTTTCTCCTCCGCCGCCAGCTCCCTGCCGTTCACCTTGATCCGAACGCCCGCGTCAAACCGCGCGCCGGGTTCCCTGACGACCACGCCGTCCACCGTGACGACGCCGCTTTCGATAAGCGCCGCCGCCCCCCTTCGCGACGCCACGCCCGCATGCGCCAGTATGTTCTGCAGCCGTTCCACCTACTTGACTTCCCGGTACTTCTCCAGCATCTGCTTATAGGCCGGAGAACCGAAGAACCCGCAGGGCTTGAACTCGGGGCAGAACCCGCGGTAGACGCACTCGGGGACGCAGCACGCCGCCACCTCGGGCTCCTTCTCCGCAATCGCGTCAACGACCAGCCGCCATGCTGCGCGCGTTTCGGCGCTCGCCTGACCGCAGAGCCGCCGCCGCGACATGAACATCACCGCCTGCGCGTTCGCGAAGCACTCGTGCATTACCGGCGCATCCTGACGGTTCGCGTCGCGCTGCACGCCCGTCCGATCGGTACGCTGGGTGGAGACGAAATGCTCGATGCCGTATTTGTGGCGGACGAAATGGACGCTCACCCAATAGGGAAGGTCGGCCCACTTCCAGTTGAAGCAGAGCTTCCGGATGGGCGAATGCTCCGCGAGGAGAATGCGCTTCTTCCACTTGGAACTCGGTTCCTTCGTGCCCTCGTCAAGGCGGATTGTCGTACGGGCGGCATCGGCTACTTCGCGCCAAGTGCCCTTCACCTTCAAAAACCTGATTCTTGCCATAGGGCTATTATAGCAAAGATAAAGGACAGAAGGTAGGGGGGAAGAGGAATCGGACTGGCGGGGTTCGGACCCGCGACCCCAGCATTAAAAGTGCCGTGCTCTACCAGCTGAGCTACAGTCCGTCAGGAAAAAACGGGGCGTATTATACCAAATTCTGACGACGCTTGGCAAACCGTCCCCGCGAAAGCGCCGCGCCCGCGAGAAGCAGCGCCAACCCCGGCACCAGAAACACCTGATAACGCTCGGCCGCGCGGCTCTCTTCCTCGTTCTGCTCCTTCGCCGCCACCTGCCGAAGGAACCTCCGGTAAATGGCGCCGAGCGTAGTTTCCGCCGTCCCCGCCGTCGCCAGCGGCACATACCGCCCGTTGGAGGTCTCGGCGATCACCTTAAGCGCCCGCTCCTCCAGCTTCACCTTCACCGTTTCGCCCTTATGCCGCAACACGCCGCGCCCCGCCTCGTCGGGAATCGTCGAGCCGCGCTGGGGATCGCCGATGCCGACGGTGAAAATCGGAATGCCGCGCTTCTTGGCGAGTTCCGCGTTCTGAATCGCCTCTCCCCGAAGGTCGCCGCCGTCGGAAATGAGGATGATGGCGTTATGGTCGTCCGCCGTCGGATCCAGCGCATCAAGGGCGGCGCGAATGGCACTGCCGAGATCCGTCTCGCCGCGCGGCGCCGACTCGGGAGTCATTTGCTCCAAAGCGCCGCGCAAGAAACCATGGTCGGTCGTAAGCGGACAGACGACGACGCCCGTACGCCGGAACGCCACCAGCGCACAGCGATCGCCCTCCAGCGAATCGATGAGGTCGGCGACATCGGCCTTCGCTCGCTCAAGCCGATTGGGACGCACGTCGGCGGCCAACATCGAGCGCGAGACGTCGATGGCCAAAACCACGTTGCGGCTCCGCTCGACGAGCCGTTCGGTCACCCGTCCCCACTGCGGACGCGCAGCCGCGAAGAGCGCGAACATCAGCCCCGCGATCACCAGCCCCATCTGCAGGCCTTGCAGCGGCGACGGCGGCACCGTGAGAGTGATGCGCCGAAGCGCCTTCTCGCGCCGCGCCCGCAAGAACGCCCACCACAGCCCCGCCAGCGGCACCATCGCCGTCAACACCAGGAAGATTGGATTTACAAATCGCATAACGTACTCAATTCACGGACTGGACGCAGTTCCCCGCTTCAATGATCGTGCATGCCCTCCCCATGCCAGGGAACAAACTCCGGAACCCTGTCCAGGCCCTTGCCAATGCGCTGCCGCACCGCCTCATAGACGAGAATCGTCGCCGCGGCGGAGACGTTGAGTGAATCGGCGAGCCCCAGCATCGGAATGCGCACGCGCAGCTCCGCGCCATCCATCCATTTCGCCGTGAGTCCATACTGCTCCGCGCCAAGCGCAATCGCCACGTTACCAGTGAGGTCGACCTCGAAGTGCAGTTTCTCCGCATGCGGCGTTGCCGCGAGAATCTTGAAGTTGTGCTCCCTGAGGAACTGAGGCGCCTCGTCGCTCGTCGCCTCGACAATCGGGACGGAGAACATCGTGCCCGTCGACGCCCGCACCACGTTCGGGTTGTGAATGTCCGTCGTCCGGTCACAGACGATCACCGCCGCAACCTTCGCCGCATCGGCCGACCTGAGGATCGTGCCCAGATTCCCAGGCTTCTCAATCGCCTCGGTGACGATGACGAGCGCGTTCTCGGGGAGCTTCAGGTCTTTGAGCTTGATCGACACGTGGGGACCCACCATCAAAAGCCCGTCTGGGCGCTCCTTGTAGGCGATCTTCTCAAAGCAGACCTTGCTGCAAGTATAGACCTCGGCTCCGTTCCGCCCGCACTCGGCAACGAGTGCGTCCTCGTTCTCGTTCTTTAAATAGCATTCGGGACAATGAAAGATCGCCCTTGGGCGGTAGCCGTTGTCCAGCGCGCGCCGACACTCGCGATAGCCTTCGACAATCATCTCGCCGGACTCCTCGCGCGTCGAGCAGCTGCGCAGCTTGACGACGTACTTGAGTTTCGGATTGCTGGGGCTCGTTATCTCCATTTCGCCTCACCCGTGGTGATGACACCCGCAGTGGCAGTCCTCGCCCTTGCCGTGCAGATGCCTGCCGCAGCACTCGCGGTACTCAATCTTCGCGTTCGCCTTAAGTTCCGCGACGAAATCGTCCATCGCGCGACCGCGCGCCTCGTGGCGAAGGAGGTCCTTGATCTGGTCGTGGACATCGACGAGCGTCTGTTCGCCACCCGCCTGCTCGTCGGCCTTGTAGATGATATGGTAGCCGAACTGCGTGGTGACGATCCCCGAGACCTCGCCCTTCTTCATCTCGAAGGCGACCTTGTCGAATTCGGGCACCATCATTCCGGGTCCAAACCAGCCGAGCGAACCGCCCTCCGCGCCCGACGGGCAATCGGAATGCGCTTTCGCCTCCGCGGCAAAATCGGCGCCGTCATTGACGATTCGGCCGCGAATGGCGCTGATCTTCTCGAACGCCGCGCTCTTCGCCTCGGGGAGGTCGTTCTCGCCCACCTTCACGAGAATATGCTGGCACAGGACCTTCGGCGGAGTAACGTACTCGGCCTTGTGCGCCGCAAAGAAATCGGCCACTTCCTGATCGGTCGGATCGGCGATATGCGCACAGGCCTGATTGACCAGCATGTTGACCCGCGCCCCCTTTTCGAGTTCCTTGCGGAAATCCGCCTCCGTCACCTTCTGTGCCGCCAGCGCCTTCCGGTAATTCTCCTCGCCGCCGACTTGGGCGACGACCTTGGCGACCTCGTCGTCGATATCCTTCGCCGTCACCGGCAGTTCGATCTGCGAGGCACGTTCCAGAAGGAGCTTCGCCCCAATCGCCTGCTCCAACGCCTTCTCCTCCAGTTTCGGAAGATTCTTCTTCACCTCTTCGATGGTCATTCCGTGGCTCATATAGAAGCGCACCAGACGATCGAGTTCAAACTGCACGGCTTCGCCGCTGATTTCCTGTCCGTTTACGATTGCGTGTTTCATAATAAGGTTGAGGGTGGAGGTGGAGAGATGAGGTGGAGGTGGAGATTTCAAATTTTTAAGGTGGGAAACCGGAATTAAAAGAGCCGAGTGACCTCTTGGTCGATCCGGTCAATGTCGCAAATGCGAGTTTGCGCAATCGGCAACCGCTCAAGATCAGCGAAAGACGGCGGCGGATCGGTGAGCACGTCCGCGCCGAACGCGCGCTGACAGGTCTCGGGGAACTTATACGGCGTCGCCGTCGCCGCAACGACGCAGGGGACTCCGCCCTCCGGATAGCCAAGCTTCTTCGCGACGGCCGTCGCGACCGCGGTGTGCGGATCGAGG